>CAZAOL010000046.1:0-10434 GCA_964486785.1 uncultured Oscillospiraceae bacterium | reverse complement strand
TCTCATACTTGGCATCCATCTTCAGGGCAGGGATGATGATCTCGTCCACCATCTCATCCACCAGATCCGCAACGATCAGCTTGGATGCGCCGGTGGCGATGGCCTTGGCTTCCAGACCCTCCAGCTCGTCCGCCTGACCCACGTTGCCGGCCACGGCAATGATCTCAGGATCATTGTAGTTTTCCTTCAGCCAGGGGATGATGATAGAGGTATCCAAACCGCCGGAATAGGCCAAAACGACCTTCTTGATGTTGTCTTTACTCATTTTATGTAGCCTCCTATGAGCTGTATTCTTTGATATGCAACCGATTATACATCCAAAACTGGGTTTTGTCAATGTTGCATGAATATTTATGCAAGATTTTGTCAATCCTCCATAGATGGGGCGTTTTTTTACTACATTAATTATACATTATGCCCCAACCATAAAATCGCACAAGAAAGATGTGTTTCAGACGTGGATATTTGGCTTTCTTGTGAGTACATTTTTTGCCGTAAGGTATTGACCGAAGAGGGTTGAAGTGGTAGAATGTATGCAGTTTATTCAAAGAGGTGTCCGATTATGGAAAAGAAAAATATTGACTGGGCTGAGCTGGGCTTCGGCTATGTGCAAACCGATACGCGCTATGTGGCAAACTACCGCGACGGCGCGTGGGACGGGGGCGGCCTGACCGACAAGGCCACCATCGAAATGAGCGAGTGCGCCTGCGTGCTGCAATACGCGCAGACCTGCTTCGAGGGCCTGAAGGCCTACACCACCGAGGACGGAAAAATCGTTTGCTTCCGCCCGAATCTGAACGCCCAGCGCATGGCGGACTCCTGCCGCCGGATGAAGATGCCTGTGTTTCCGGAGGACAGGTTCGTAGAGGCTGTGGTACAGACCGTTCGCGCCAATGCCGCGTGGGTGCCTCCCTTTGGCTCGGGTGCTACGCTGTATATCCGTCCGTTCATGTTCGGAAGCAATTCCGTGATCGGTGTCAAGCCTGCCACGGAGTATCAGTTCCGGGTGTTTACCACTCCTGTTGGCCCTTATTTCAAAGGCGGTGTCCGGCCTTTGACCCTGCGGATCTCGGATCTTGACCGCGCCGCGCCCAAGGGAACGGGACACATCAAGGCCGGACTGAACTACGCCATGAGCCTTTACAATATTGTGGATGCCCATGAGCAGGGCTACGATGAAAATGTGTATGTAGATTCCGCCACCCGTACCTGCATCGAGGAGACCGGCGGCGCGAACATCATTTTTATTACCAAGGACGGAAAGCTGGTCACTCCCAAGTCCGACACCATTCTGCCCTCCATCACCCGCCGCAGCCTGATGCAGGTGGCGAAGGAGTATCTGGGCATGGAGGTTGAGGAGCGTGAGGTCAAGCTGACGGAGCTGGATGACTTTGTGGAGTGCGGCCTGTGCGGCACAGCGGCGGTGATTTCCCCGGTGGGCAAGATCATCGATCACGGCAAGGAGATCGGCTTTGCCGGTATGGGCTCGGTGATCCAAAAGCTGTATGACACCCTGACCGGAATCCAGATGGGTAAGCTGGAAGCACCGGAAGGCTGGATCTGCGAGATCATGTGATCGGCGAAGCCGAATACCTTCCCCTCCCCCGAGAGGAGGGCATATGGAAGTGTGCTTGTATACAAGGATTTTTGTGTGCTTGTCTTGACAGGCGGGGAAAGGGATGCTATAATCCCTGAGAAATAAACAAAAACGCATGGATGGGGAGAAAACCTCCGAGAATCTGCTTCAGAGAGCCGCCGGACGGTGCAAGGCGGTGCGGATGCGGGGGGATACTGGCCCCGGAGCGGCTGACCTGAAATTTTCAGTAGGGCGGACGGAGCCTGACCGTTACAGCAGGACACGAGTGGCTGCATACAGCAGCAAGAAGAGTGGTACCGCAGGTCTTATGGCCCTGTCTCTTTCATTTAAGAGGCGGGGCTTGTTTTTAACTCACGATAGCTTTAGAATGACCCCTCCGTCAGCTTCGCTGACACCTCCCCTGAGAGGGGAGGCGAGACTGTCAAAAAAGTGGTGTCATTCCGAGGGAGCGAAGCGACCGTGGGAATCTCAATAAAAAACTACGCAGGATTTAAGGGTGTTAAAGGAATTAAATGAGATTGCCACGTCGGGCTGCGCCCTCCTCGCAATGACAAGGGTTTATTGACACTCTGACTTCCCCTGAGAGGGGAGGCATAGTAAGCCGAAAGGGAAATACATATGGTTACGATAGATAAAATTTTTCATGCGTCTGTGGCGTTGAAGGGGATCATCCGCCCCACGCCGCTGGCGAAGGCCTACGGCATCGCGCCGGAGTGCAATCTGTATTTCAAGCCGGAGAACCTGCAAAACACCGGCTCGTTTAAGCTCCGCGGCTCGGGTTACATGATCGCCCAGCTTTCCGACGAGGAAAAGGCCCGGGGCGTCATTGCCTGCTCCGCGGGAAACCATGCTCAGGGCGTGGCTTTGGCGGCATCCAAGTGCGGCATTTCCTCCCTGATCTGCCTGCCGGACACCGCGCCGATCTCCAAGGTGGAGGCCACAAAGGGCTACGGCGCGGATGTATGTCTGGTTGAAGGGTGCTATGACGATGCCTACAACCGGGCGTTGGAGCTGAAGGAGGAAAAGGGCTACACCTTTGTCCATCCCTTCGACGATGAAAATGTGATCGCCGGACAGGGAACGATCGGCTTGGAAGTGATCAATGACCGGGATGATATTGACGCTGTAATCGTGCCTATTGGCGGCGGCGGACTGATTTCCGGCGTTGCCTGCGCCATTAAGTCCATCAATCCCCGAATCAAGGTCTACGGGGTGCAGGCTGCCGGCGCGCCCAGTATGCTGCGCTCCGTGCAAGGCGGCAGCATCCAGCGGCTGGACAGCGTGTCCACCATCGCCGACGGCATCGCTGTGAAGCAGCCCGGAGAGCTGACCTTTGAGATGGTCAATCAGTACGTGGACGACATCGCTTTGGTGACCGAGGATGAGATCGCCACCGCGATTTTGACCCTGATCGAAAAACAGAAGATGATCGCCGAGGGCGCGGGCGCGGTGTCCGTGGCGGCGGCGATGTTCAATAAATTCCCTATTGCCGGGAAAAAGGTGGTCAGCATCGTTTCCGGCGGCAATATCGACGTGACCAGCCTGTCCCGGGTGATCGAGCGGGGCTTGCTGACCTCCGGCCGGATCTCCACGCTGCTCATTGAGCTGGCGGACAAGCCCGGACAGCTTAAGGAGGTTTCCCGAATCATTGCGGACTGCGGCGGCAACGTTACCGGCGTTCACTATGAAAAGGGCGTTACCCAAAGCGTCAACGGCTGCTATCTGCGGATAGACATGGAAACAAGGAATTACGACCATGTACAGGCCATTTGTCAGGCTCTGCGAAACGAGGGCTTTCGGATCGTAGAGTGAAATGTAGAATACAAAATTGAGGCATCCCCTTCGGGGACAGATTTTTACTCCCCCCGGTTTTGCCTTTGGCAAAACCACCCCCCTCATAAATGCGGGGGGCAAGGGCGCGGCAGATGATTTGAAATTTAAGGAGAAACCAACATGAGCAAGGCTATTTATACTCCCGATGCGCCGGAGGCGATTGGGCCATATTCTCAGGCAATCGTGGCAGGAGGTCTGGTATTTACCTCCGGGCAGATCCCCATCGATCCCAAGACCGGGGCGGTGGAGACTGTCACCATCGAGGAACAGACCGAGCAGGTCTGCAAGAATATCAAGGCGGTGCTGGAGGCATCCGGCTCCAGCCTTGAAAAGGTGGTGAAGACCGTGTGTTTTCTTAGCGATATGGACAATTTTGCTGCCTTTAACGGTGTGTACGCCAAATATTTTACGGGCAAGCCTGCCCGCTCCTGTGTGGCAGTCAAGACCCTTCCCAAAAATGTTTTGGTGGAGGTAGACACCGTCGCGGAGCTTTGAGATTTTTGAAAGGAACGTTTGCTATGGACAGCAGTAAGTATAAAGTAGGCTATTATCCCGCCCCCGGCACGCACTGCAAGTGGGTTGAGAAGGATCATATTGAAAAAGCTCCCCAATGGTGCAGCGTGGATCTGCGGGACGGAAACCAAAGTCTGGTGATCCCCATGAGTCTGGAGGAAAAGCTGGAGTTTTACCGCCTGCTGCTGCAGCTTGGCTTTAAGGAGATCGAGGTGGGCTTCCCCGCCGCTTCAGAAACAGAATATGAATTCCTGCGTACCCTGATCGAGCAGGATATGATCCCTCAGGATGTGACGGTGCAGGTGCTGACCCAGTGCCGGGAGCACATCATCCGCAAGACCTTCGAGGCCTGTAAGGGCGCGCCCAGTGCCATCATTCATTTCTATAATTCCACCAGCGTTGCCCAGCGGGAGCAGGTATTCCGTAAATCCAAGGAGGAGATCAAGCAGATCGCCATCGAGGGCGCGCGTTTGGTGAAAAAGCTGGCGGCAGAGTATGAGGGCAATTTCCGCTTTGAGTATTCTCCCGAGAGCTTCACCGGCACGGAGCCGGAGTACGCGCTGGAGGTTTGTAACGCGGTGCTGGATGTGCTGGAGCCGTCGGAAACAAACAATGTGATCATCAACCTGCCGGTGACTGTGGAGATGAGTCTTCCCCACGTCTACGCCAGTCAGGTGGAATATATGTGCGAGAACCTGAAATACCGGGAATTCGTCACCGTTTCCCTGCATCCCCACAACGACCGGGGTACGGGCGTGGCGGACACGGAGCTGGCGTTGCTGGCCGGCGCGGATCGGGTGGAGGGTACGCTGTTCGGCAACGGTGAGCGTACCGGCAATGTGGACATTATTACCCTTGCTATGAATATGTATTCCCACGGTGTCGATCCCAAGCTGGACTTTACAAATCTGCCGGAAATCGTGGAAATTTATGAAAGGTGCACCCGTATGCACGTGTATGAGCGCAGCCCCTATGCCGGCGCGTTGGTGTTCGCCGCCTTCTCGGGCAGCCATCAGGACGCCATTGCCAAGGGTATGAAGTGGCGGGAGGAGCAGAGCCTGCACCGCTGGAGCGTTCCTTACATTCCCATCGACCCCCGGGACATCAGCCGTACATACGATGCCGATGTGATTCGGGTCAACTCCCAGAGCGGCAAGGGCGGTATCGGCTATCTGCTGGAGCAGACCCATGGCTACAGCCTGCCGCCCAAGATGCGGGAGCATCTGAGCTATGCCTGCAAGCACATTTCCGATATGGAGCATCGGGAGCTGAAAAGCGAGGATATTTTGCAGGTGTTCCAAGACGGCTATCTCAACGTAAGAGCCCCCCTTTCCATTACCAATATGCGCTTTGAGCAGAAAGAGGACGGTGTGGATGCTTCCGTTACCTTCCACAGAGGTCGGGTGACCAAGACTGTGGAGGCTTCCGGCAACGGTACGCTGGACGCGGTGAGCAACGCTCTGAAGTCCTTTACCGGAGATGTGTACAAGCTCCGGGATTACACCCAGCACTCCATGCAGGGCAACTGCTCCGGCAGTACCGCCGCCGCCTACATTGGCTTAGAGGGCGCGGGCGGCAAAATGAGCTGGGGCGCGGGCAGCAGCACGGACATTGTTCGCGCGGGTATCCATGCCCTGATCAGTGCTTACAACAATATGCTTCGGGACTGAAAGTGGAGGAACATACCATGGGAATGACCATGACACAAAAGATTCTGGCTGCCCACGCGGGACTGGAAAGCGTCAGTGCCGGACAGCTTATCAAGGCTAAGCTGGACATTGTGCTGGGCAACGATATCACCACCCCTGTGGCGGTGAATGAGTTCAAAAAGGCCGGCTTTGACAGCGTGTTTGACAAAGATAAAATCGCCATCGTCTTAGATCATTTTGTACCCAACAAGGATATCAAGGCGGCGGAGCAAAGCAAGCAGTGCCGGGAATTTGCCTGCGACCACTGCGTCAGCCATTTCTATGACGTAGGCAAGATGGGTATTGAGCACGCGCTCCTGCCGGAGCAGGGGGTGGTCACCGCCGGTGACTGCATCATCGGCGCGGACAGCCACACCTGCACCTACGGCGCGCTGGGGGCTTTCTCCACCGGCGTGGGTTCTACGGATATGGCTGCCGGTATGGCGACGGGTACGGCGTGGTTCAAAGTTCCCTCCGCCATCGAATTCCGGCTGACCGGCAAGCTGCCGCCCCAGTGCAGCGGCAAGGATGTGATTCTTACCATCATCGGCATGATCGGTGTGGACGGCGCGCTGTACAAAAGCATGGAATTCACCGGCGAGGGCGTGAAGACTCTTTCCATGGACGACCGGCTGTGCATCTGCAATATGGCGATCGAGGCCGGCGCGAAAAACGGCATCTTCCCGGTGGATGAAGTGACGAAAAGCTATATGGCCGGACGCTGTGAGCGCACTCCCGTGATTTTTGAAGCGGATCCCGATGCGGCTTACGAGCGGACGGTGGAAATCGATTTGTCTAAGATCGTGCCCACCGTGGCCTGCCCCCATTTGCCGGAGAATACCCATCCGGCAGCGGAGCTTTCTCACATTAAGATCGATCAGGTGGTGATCGGCTCCTGCACCAACGGGCGCATGGAGGACATGGAGGCGGCTTACCGCACCCTCAAGGGAAACAAGGTCGCCGACGGTGTCCGGTGCATCATCATTCCCGGCACCATGCAGATCCTCAGAGAGTGTGTGGAGAAGGGATATGTGACCGCCTTTATTGACGCGGGCGCGATCGTTTCCACACCCACCTGCGGCCCTTGCCTGGGCGGCTATATGGGTATTTTGGCGGCGGGTGAGCGGTGCATCGCCACCACCAACCGCAATTTCGTGGGGCGGATGGGTCATGTGGACAGCGAGGTGTATCTTGCCAGTCCGGCAACCGCCGCGGCAAGCGCGCTGACCGGCTACATCACCGCGCCCTGAGGAGGAACAATATGCAGACACAAGGCTTGGTTTATAAATATCCCGACAATGTGGACACGGACGTGATCATCCCTGCCCGTTACCTTAACACCTCCAACGCCCAGGAGCTGGCAAAGCACTGCATGGAGGACATCGACACGGAGTTTGTGAAAAACGTTAAGCCCGGTGATGTGATGGTGGCAGGCTGGAATTTTGGCTGCGGATCTTCCCGGGAGCACGCCCCGCTGGTTATCAAGACCTGCGGTACGGGCTGTGTGATCGCCAAGAGCTTTGCCCGGATCTTCTACCGAAACGCCATCAACATCGGCTTGCCGATCTTGGAGTGCGAGGCAGCGGCGGAGGAGATCGATCCCGGGGACGAGGTGAAGGTGGATTTCGACACCGGCGTGATCACGGATATCACCACCGGCAAGACCTATCAGGCAGAGCCGTTTCCGGAGTTTATTCAGAACATCATCCAAAAGGGCGGACTGCTGGCTTCCCTGCGGTAGGACTGCCGCAAGCCGCCGTAGGCGGTATACCTTCCCCCGGGGGGAAGGTGGCGCGGCGAAGCCGGGACGGAAGGGGAATTCGGGCGGTAGGTTAAAAGCTACTGTGTTGTAACAGTCTTCTTCCTGATTTTGAACATATCGCCATTCCCCTCCCGGTTTCCGTTGGAAACCACCCTCCCCTCGGGGGAGGGCGTGATGGGGAGGCGTTGGAAGAATTTGAAAGCAGGTGGAAACCATGAAGAAGAATATCGCGGTGATTCGCGGCGATGGGATCGGGCCGGAAATCGTGGAGCAGGCTCTGCGGGTCCTGGAGAAGATCGGGTCGCTGTACGGTCACGAATTTACATACACCGATGTGGATATGGGCGGCTGTGCCATTGACAAATGGGGAGATCCGCTCCCTCAGGCGGAGCTGGAGAAGTGTTTGGCTTCCGACAGCGTACTGCTGGGCGCGGTGGGCGGCCCGAAATGGAACCACGTTCCCGGCCCTATGCGTCCGGAAAAGGGTCTGCTCCGGCTACGGGCGGGCATGGGCGTATACAGCAACAACCGCCCCGCTAAGATCTGGCCTCAGCTCGCGGACGCGTCGCCCCTGAAAAGGTCCATTGTGGACAAGGGCATTGATTTTATCATCGTCCGGGAGCTGATCGGCGGCATCTACTTTGGCAAGCACGAAACGCTGGAGGAAAACGGCGAAAAGGTCAGCGTGGACGAGCTGAAATACGCGGAAAGTGAGATCCGCCGGATCGGACGCATCGGCTTTGAAACCGCACAGAAGCGGGGCAAACGGCTTTGCTCCGTGGAAAAGAGCAATGTGCTGGATTCCTCCCGGCTGTGGAAGAAGGTCATGCACGAGCTGGCGGAGGAATATCCCGATGTGGAGCTTTCCGATATGCTGGTGGACAACTGTGCCATGCAGATCGTAAAGGATCCCAGCCAGTTTGATGTGGTGGTCACGGAGAATATGTTCGGAGATATCCTCTCCGACGAGGCGTCCATGATCACCGGCTCTATCGGCATGATCCCCTCCTCCAGCCTTGGCGCGGGGAGCTGCGGACTGTATGAGCCGATCCACGGATCCGCTCCCGACATTGCCGGTATGGACATTGCCAATCCCATTGGAACGGTTCTTTCCGCCGCCATGATGCTGCGCTTCAGCTTTGATATGCCCCAAGAAGCGCAGTGCATTGAGGACGCGGTATCCGCGGTGCTCACGGCGGGCTACCGCACCGGCGACATTGACGACGGCAAGGGCATCCGTGTGGGCTGTGCCGAAATGGGCAGCCGTATCATTGAAAACATGAAGAAAGGATGAGTCTATGAAGCTTTCCGGTTCTGACATTATCGTGCGTACCCTAATCGAGCAGGGCGTGGACGTGGTATTCGGCTACCCCGGCGGTCAGGTGATCAACCTGTATGACTCTCTTTACAAATATCGAGATGAACTGAAGCACGTGCTGACCGCCCATGAGCAGGGCGCGTCCCACGCCGCGGACGGCTATGCCCGCGCCACCGGAAAGGTGGGCGTGTGCATTGCCACCTCCGGCCCGGGCGCGACCAATCTGGTCACCGGCATCGCCACGGCTTATCTGGATTCCGTGCCCATTGTGGCGATCACCGGCAACGTACCCAACACCGTGATCGGTACGGACGGCTTTCAGGAGATCGACATTACCGGCATTACCTTGCCCATCACCAAGCACAACTATTTCGTAGGCGCGATCGAGGATCTGGCGGACACCATTCGGGAGGCCTTCCGGCTTGCCAAGTCCGGCCGTCCCGGCCCGGTGCTGGTGGATGTGCCCAAGGATGTGCAGGTGGCTATGTATGAGTATGAGCCTGAGGGGATCGTGGAGGCGGAGGAGAAATTCGCCGCCAAGGACATCCGCATCCAACAGGCGGCGGACATCATCAACGGGGCGAAAAAGCCCTTCGTCTACTTTGGCGGCGGTCTGGTCTCCAGCGGCGCACAGCAGGAGCTGCTGGCGTTGGCGGACAAGATCGATGCCCCCGTGGGCTGCTCCATGATGGGCATTTCCGGCGTTCCCACCGACCATCCCCGGTTCTTGGGGATGCAGGGTATGCATGGGCACTATGCCTGCTCCACCGCCATGCACCACGCCGACTGTATCATCGCCCTTGGCGCGCGGTTTAACGACCGGGTCACCGGCAACCGTGCCAAATTCGCCACCGGCGCGAAAATCGTGCACATCGACATCGATGGCGCGGAGCTTTCCAAGACCGTTACCGCCAACTGCGGCCTGCGGGGAGATATGAAGCTGACCCTTCAGAAGCTCCTTCCGATGGTGAATCAGTCGGAAAAGCCGGAGTGGCAGGCGCATATCGATACCTTGCGTGAAAAAGAGGAGCAGGGCAGAGATTCCCGCCCCGGCATGACCCCCTACAATATTTTGTCCAAGCTCAACGGCTATTTGGGCGAAAATACTCCCGTTGCTACGGATGTGGGACAGCATCAATGCTGGGCTGCCCAGTATGTCCGCTTCCAAAAGACCCGCCGGTTCATTTCCAGCGGCGGCCTTGGCACCATGGGCTTTGGCATGGGCGCGGCTATGGGCGCGCAGATGGGCACCGGCGAACGGGCGGTGCTGATCACCGGCGACGGCAGCTTCGGCATGAACCTGAACGAGCTGGCTACCGCGGTGGCCAATCGGATCCCCATGGTCATCCTGCTGCTGAACAACGGCGTGCTGGGCATGGTGCGGCAATGGCAGACCCTGTTTTTCCAGAAGCACTATTCCAACACCATGCTGGATGAGCGGCAGACCGACTTCGTCAAGCTGGCACAGGCCTTCGGCGCACAGGCCAGCCGGGCACTGACTCTGGAGGAGCTGGAGGAGTCCCTTGATCAGGCGTTTGCCTGCGACGGTCCTTACCTCATTGACTGTGCCATCGACAAGGATGAATTCGTCCTTCCCATGCTGCCTCCCGGCGGCTCTATGGACGATATTATCGTGAAAGTGGGTGACTGAGCATGAATAGATTCACTGTAGCCATTCTGGTCAACAACCAATTCGGCGTGCTGAACCGGATCACCAGCATGT
>CAZAOL010000045.1:0-10675 GCA_964486785.1 uncultured Oscillospiraceae bacterium | reverse complement strand
CCACGGCGCTTATCGCGACGGGCCTTGGACACTTTACACTTAGGGACAGCCATGGTGACACCTCCTTGGTCGAACTGCTTTTGACACAGCTTTCGTTTTGTACTTACTTCTCAAGAAGCTGCTTCAAAGCAGCAAATCGGGGGTCTAGCTCCTTCTGGCAACTGCACGGGCCGTCGTTCAGGTTTTTGCCGCAACGGCAGCAAAGCCCCTGACAGTCCTCCTTGCACAGCAGCTTGGAATCCAGATTCAGCACGAACACAGTCCGTACAATATCATCCAAATCGGCGCTGTCTCCCTCCAGAGGGAATACCCATTCGTCTTCGTTCTCCTCGTTGGCAAGCTCAGATACCAGCACCACATCAATGGGTAGCCGAAGCTCCCGATCAAATTCCGAAGCGCAGCGGTCGCATACGCCATGAATCGTGGTGTGGATTTGACCTGTCATCACCAGTACCCCGGCAGTGTTGCGTACCTGCCCCTCTGCCGAAACCGGCTCGGTTACGGGATAGCTGTTACCAAAGCGAAGATCACTTAAATCCACATCGGTGGAAAAGGAAACAGACGCCCCGGGACGGTCGATGACCTTGGATAGCCCTAAGAGCATAATGCCCCTCCTTTTCACAGTCGTGCCTAGATATTATAAGGGTTTTCCCCGCATTTGTCAAATACTATTTTTATATTTTCTGATGAAAAATGTTTGGGCAGGTTCTATCCTCTCCCCTTCGGACATACCTTGCAGTAAACCATGGCAGGAGCCTTCTCCTGCCGGATCAGGAGGATGGCTATGGAAAGCATTTATCAGGACATCGCCGCCCGTACCGGCGGCAATATCTACATTGGCGTGGTTGGCCCGGTGCGGACAGGAAAATCCACGTTGATCAAGCGTATCATGGAGGAGCTGGTGATCCCCTGCATTGACGATCCCTACCGCAAGGAACGGGCGCGGGATGAGCTTCCTCAAAGCGGCTCTGGAAAGACCATCATGACCTCTGAGCCGAAATTTGTACCTGAGGAGGCGGTGGAGATCTCCCCCGACGGCACAGCGCGGCTTCGGGTGCGAATGATCGACTCCGTAGGCTATATGGTAGAGGGCGCAGTGGGGGCTGAGGAAGACGGCGTAGCCAGAATGGTCACCACCCCATGGTTCGACCACGAGATTCCCATGACCGAAGCGGCAGAGCTGGGTACGAAAAAAGTCATGGAGGAGCATTGCTCCATCGGCATTGTGGTGACTACAGACGGCAGCATTACGGACATTCCCCGCCGGGATTATGTGGCGGCGGAGCAACGGGCGATTGCGGATATGAAAGCCACCGGAAAGCCCTTCCTTGTAATCATCAACTCCCGTGACCCCTCCGGGGACGCGGCCGCCGGAGTCAAGGCGCAGCTTCGCGCCCAGTTCGGCGTAGATGCGGCAATCGCCGACTGTCAGGCACTGGACGGCAACGGCATCGCTCAGCTTTTGAAGGAGCTTCTGTACGCATTCCCCATGAAGGAGCTGCGGGTTTATCTTCCCCGGTGGATGGATGCCCTTGAGCAGGAGCACCCTGTAAAAAGCTCCCTTTATGAAGCTCTTCTGCGTCAAGCCGAGCAAATCTCTACATTAGGGCAAGCCGCTCCAACCCTAACTGCCTTGCGGGAGCTGGAGCAGGTGCTGGACTTCTCCATCCGCAGTGTGGATTTGGCCACCGGCACGGTAAGCTGTGCCCTTGGCTTCCCGGAGGGACTATTCTATGAGATTCTAAGTTCCAAGGCAGGCGTAACGGTGGAAAACGATGCCCAGCTCATCGGACTGCTCGCCCGGCTTTCTCAGGTGAAGCAGGAGTACGACAAAATATCCGATGCACTTTCCGCGGCAAAGGCAACCGGCTATGGCATTGTCATGCCTACCGCCGAGGATATGGAGCTGGAAGATCCGCAAATCCTGAAGAAGGGCAGCTCCTACGGTGTCAAGCTGAAGGCCGGCGCGCCTTCGATTCATATGATTCGTGTGGACATAGACGCGCAAATCGAACCAATGGTGGGCGATGAGCAGCGTTCTCAGGAGCTTTTGGACCGCCTGTCCGACAGCAGCCGGGAGGATCTGTGGCAGAGTAATATCTTCGGGCGCAGCGTATACGATATGATTCACGAGGGACTCACCGCCAAGCTGGTACGCACCCCCGAGGAGGTACGCGCCAAATTCCGTAGTAGCTTAAGCCGCATTGTCAACGAAGGTGCCAACGGACTGATTTGTCTAATCCTATAACACACCGCCCCGCCTCCGCAGTTGACGATCCGCAAAAAATATCATACAATAGCGGCATCAAACACTAAGGAGAATGTGCCATGCTGACAATGGAACGCGCAAAGCAGCTTTTAGACACTACCACCACACAGGAGCACCTGTTCCTCCATGCCAAAAATGTATCCGTGGCCATGGGCGGTCTGGCCCGTCACTTCGGGGCGGACGAAGCGCATTGGATGGCCATTGGCTATCTACACGACTACGACTATGAGCAGCACCCTGAGGAGCATTTGCAGCACACCCGTCAGCCGCTGCTGGATGCCGGACTGACCGAGGATGAGGTGCGGGCGATCCTCTCCCACGGCTACGGGCTTTTGAACGATGTCCAGCCCCAAACGGAGATGGAAAAATCCCTGTTTACCGTAGATGAGCTTACCGGCATCATCCAAGCCGCTGCCCGGATGCGTCCCGCGGGAATCACCGACATGGAGGTATCCAGCTTCATGAAGAAGTTCAAGGACAAGAAGTTCGCCGCCAAATGCGACCGCGAAATTATCCGTCAGGGCTGCGCCATGCTGGGCATGGAGGTTCGTGAGGTTGCCCAAATCTGCATCGAGGCCATGAAAGCCCATGCTCAAGAGCTGCACCTCGCGCCTCAATAAAGTCCTAGAACCCATCGCTTTTAACACGCAAAACGGGCCTGCCATCCGGCAAGCCCGTTTCTTTGCGGTACATCAACCGCCTAGATATGCTTTTTTCACCTTTTCACTGGCGGCCAGCTCCGCGCCCGTTCCGGACAGGACGATCCGTCCGTTTTCCATAACATAGGCCCGATCCGAAATCGCCAGCGACTTTCCGGCGTTCTGCTCCACCAGTAAGATGGTAGTTCCGTCCTTGTTGATGTCCTTAATGATATCAAACACCTGATCCACCAGCAGCGGCGACAGGCCCATGGACGGCTCATCCAGCATCAGAAGCCTTGGATGGCACATGATCGCGCGGCTCATAGCCAGCATCTGCTGCTCGCCGCCGGACAGCGTGCCGGCAATCTGATTCTTCCGCTCCGCCAGTCGGGGGAATCGGGCATAGATGGCATCCAAATCATCCTTGAAGCCCTTCTGATCCTTATTGGAGTACGCACCCATTAGCAGGTTTTCATAAACCGTCAGCTCTTGGAAAATGCGCCGCCCCTCCGGCACTTGGGTCATGCCCATGCGCACGATTTTGTGGCAGGGTGTCTTGGTGATATCCCGGCCTTCAAAGGTGACTGTACCGCTTTTCTTTGGAATGAGACCCACGATGCTTTGCATCATTGTGGTTTTACCCGCGCCGTTCGCGCCGATCAGGGAAACGATCTCCCCCTCATTGACCTCAAAGCTGATGCCCTTCAAGGCGCAGATTACGCCGTAATATACTTCAAGCTCTTTTACTTCCAGCATAGCCATAGCATCAACCTCCGATATACGCACGGATGACCTCAGGATCACTCAGCACGGTTTTTGTGTCGCCCTCCGCAAGCATGGTTCCGAAATTCAAAACGGTGATTTCATCACACAGACCGGATACGAAGCTCATATCGTGCTCGATCAGCAGGATCGTCATATCGAAGCGGTCACGGATGGTGCGGATGGTTTGCGCCAAATCCTCGGTTTCATGGGGATTCATACCTGCCGCCGGTTCATCCAGCAGCAGCAGCTTAGGATCGGTAGCCAAAGCTCTGGCAATCTCCAGCTTGCGCTGCTTTCCGTAGGGAAGGTTGCAGGCAAGGCTGTTGCGGTCCTGCTCCAAATCAAAGATTCTAAGCAGCTCCTTGGCTTTCTCCCGCATGGCCTTCTCCACCTTGAAATGTCTGGGCAGACGAAGCAGAGATTCCAGCACCGTGCATTTGTATTCCGGACGGTGCTGCAGCCCCACCATAACATTGCGGATAACCGTCATGTTGTTAAACAGTCGAATGTTTTGGAAGGTACGGGCAATACCCTTGTGGTTGATCTTATCCGGGGTCAGACCCTTCATTTCCTCGCCGTCTAAATAGAATTTTCCGGCGGTGGGCTTATAAACGCAGGTAAGCAGATTGAAGATGGTTGTTTTGCCCGCACCGTTAGGGCCGATCAGACCGTAAATCTGATTTTTCTTAATGCGGATATTCACATCCTGTGCCGCCTTCAAGCCGCCGAAGGAGATGCCCAGCCCTTGTGTTTCAAGGATATACTCAGCCATCAGTCATCCCCTCCTTTTTTTCGGGTAACGCCCTCTTGAGGAGCCAAATCTACAGACAAAAGCTCATCCATGTCGATCTTTGTAGGAACTACATCCCACTTCGCCTTATCGTCCTTGATATTGGCGGGATCCGGCTCTTTCTTGTGGATTCGCTGCAGCAGCGCGCCCGGATTGTATTTATCCCGAACGCCCTTGAGCGCGGGTGCGTTGTTGTAGACCACGATTACAATCAGAATCAGCGCATAGAAGAAATTCTGCAGCACCGCCAAATCTCCGGTGAGCACGGTGGCAAGCTGTGTGTTCAGGAAGGTGATCAGTGCCGCGGCAATGATCGCGCCGTTGATGTTACCCATGCCGCCCAAAACCACCATAACCAGAATCTCGATGGAATAGTTGTAGCCGAACTTCGCGCTTTGCACGGTATAGTTACTGTAGCTGTACAGCACGCCTGCCACACCGGCAAATACCGCCGACAGCGTAAAAGCCAGCAGCTTGTATTTCGTTACATTGATACCGGTGGAACGTGCCGCGATTTCGTTGTCACGAATGGCAGTGATCGCCCGTCCGTGCTTGGAGCGAATGAGATTTTGAATCACAGCCAGCGTAACCAGCACCAGCACAAACGCGATGATAAACAGGTAATTCTTATCATACCGGGGCGTGTTCAGACCGAGCGCGCCGCCGAAGGACTCACTGGAGGAATTTTGGAACAGGGATTTCACGATCTCTCCGAAGGCCAAGGTCACGATTGCCAAATAGTCGCCCCGAAGTCTAAGCGCGGGGATACCGATGATGATACCGCAGATTGCGGCAGCTCCCGCACCCACCAGCAAGGAAATGAAGAATACCAGCAGACCGTTGCCCATGGTAGGCACCAGCAAAGCCGCTACCTTGCCGCCGATGTACGCGCCAACGCACATAAAGCCGGCATGCCCCAAAGACAGCTCACCTAAGAAGCCAACCACCAGCGAAAGGGAAACCGCCAAAATAATACCGATGGCAATCTTCTCCAGCAAAAACAGCAAAGAGTTGTCAAACCGCCCTCCGGACAGCACGATAATGCCCAGCACTGCAGTCAGCGCGCCAATAACGGCATAGTTGATATAATGCCGCAGCTTGATTTTACGCTTCATACCTTTTCCCTCCTCTTTTTGCCAAGGAAGCCGGTAGGTCTGACCAGCAGAATGATAATCAGGACGGAGAACTCGATGGCATCCGTGTAGGGGGCAATCGCGGTAAATTTATAAGAGATGGATTCCACCATACCCAGCAAAATCCCGCCCAGCATCGCACCGGGGATAGAGCCGATACCGCCGATAACCGCGGCAGTAAATGCCTTGATGCCGGGCATTGCGCCCATGGTGTTGGACACATTGGGAGCTTTCAGCAGGTAAAACAGTCCTGCCAGCGCAGCCAGCGCAGAGCCGATGGCAAAAGTAACGGTGATGATACCGTTCACATTGATGCCCATGAGCTGCGCCGCGCCCTTGTCCTCAGATACTGCGATCATAGCCCGTCCGATTCGGGTGCACTTGACAAACAGCGTCAAAGCAATCATCACGACTACAGTTACACCCAGCGTGACCAAGGAGGACACCTGCACCGTGACGCCCATCAGCGAAATCGTACCGAACTCATATACGGTGACCATCTTCGGCGCAGAGCCAAAGATGATCTGCGCCAGGCTTTGCAGCAAATAGCTGACGCCGATGGCGGTAATCAACACCGCCAGAGGGGACGCGCCCCGCAGGGGCTTATATGCCACCTTCTCAATGACCACGCCCAGAATTACACAGAAAATTACCGCCATAGCGATTGCCAGCAGGGGCGAATTGGTAGCCATAAACACAAAAATCACATAGCCGCCGATCATAATGATATCGCCATGAGCAAAGTTCAGCATTTTAGCTATGCCGTAGACCATGGTATAGCCAAGGGCGATCATCGCGTAAATGCCGCCAAGGCTAAGACCGTTTATCAATGTAGACAAAAATAGTTCCATAAGCTTACCTATCTTCACATTCTACTTTACAAAGACAACTGCACATACCGACCCTTTGGCCGGTATGTGCAGCTATTCTGTTAGGATTTAGGCGGCCAATCAGCCGGCTTCCTTAATGATGTACTGGATTGCGCTCTTGTTGACGTAGCCGGTGGACTCCCAGGTAATGCTGGCACCGGTAACCGCATCGGTCAGGGTGTAGCCGCCCTCAAACTGAGCCTTCAGGATTTCGCACAGGTCGGAGGCACTGATGGTAACGGGAATCTCCGTACCCTCGTCGATGGCCTTCTTCATTGCGCCGTAGATGGCATAAACGCAGTCATAAGCGGAAGCACCAAACTGGTTCAGAGTGCCGCTGCCGCACTTGGCAACATACTTGTCGATGAACTCCTTGGCCTTACCGTCGGTAGCCTTGGAATTGAAGTGGGACAGCATGGTGACCTCTTGGGGGATAGAAGTGATGTCGAAGCCCTCAATATTGTCGATGCCGTCGAAGCCGTCACAGCCGTAGTAAACAGTATCCGGGGCAACGATGTCCTTAGCCTGGCTCATGAAAATGGACGCGGGGGTGTAGTAGGTGGGCATAAAGATAAAGCCGCAGTCCTTCAGGGTGTCGATCTGAGCAGAGAAGTCGGTGGCATTGGCATCGGTGAAGGAAGACTCCACCACGGTAACAGAATCGTCCAGATTCGCCTTGAACTGATCGTAAATGCCCTTGGAATAAGCCTCATCGGACTTATAGAAAGCACCGATGGTCTGACCGGAGAAGTTGGCGTTGACGAATTCCGCGGCAACCTTACCCTGATTGCCGTCAGCGAAGCACATCTGATAGCCGTTGGGGTTGGTGGGGATGTCGTCGCCGGAAGCAGAGGGAGTCAGGAAGAACACATTGTCCTCAGCGGACAGGTTCTTAAACTCCAGACCGGGGGCGGTGGTGACGGTGCCCAGAGATACCTGCATACCGCTCTCCAGCAGAGAGGAGTAGTTGGTGGAGATCTTGGTGGCATCGTGCATATCGTCCATAGCGACCAGCTTGAACTTAATGCCGTTCAGGCCGCCGGCCTCATTGATCTCTTCCACCGCGATCTGCGCGGCGTTGGCAACTGCCTGACCGTACATTGCCGCGCCACCGGTCAGAGGGCCGGACACGCCGATAACATACTCCGTATTCTTGGCAGTATAGCCGCTGTCGGCGCAGCCGGCAAACAGGCTCAGGCACAGCGCCGCGGAAAGGGCGAGTGCCAAGATTTTGGTAAGTTTCATAACAGGTTCCTCCATTCATTTTTAGAACTGATTTATAATATAGCGTATTTTTTCATAATGTCAACCCCAAATTTCAAATTTTTTTACATTCATTTTTTCACTTTTACCCCAATTAGCCGTTATATTTTGCACTTTTAATGTCAAAATAATTCAAACAAAACTGCACCGTTTTAAGGGGTTTCTCCCCCATTTCGGGCCATTCTTACCACTTTTTGTGTTCATATGTCGTGGGCAAATGTCTTTTCCAGCACTACACACCCGAACAAAAATCCTGCACAAACCCGCCAAAACAATCCCATATCCCGGCATTTTATTTGTAAAAAACAACAATGGTGCGTTGCAAATCTCATTTTGCAACGCACCCATTCTACCATATTTATTTGGCGCAATTTTTCATGGCAAGCACTTCTACAATTCCCATGCTCACGCCGAACGCTACCCATGCAAATACAAAAATTTGCCACCATGGCATACTTGCCATCAAGCCGGGAATCTCGCCCGCGGCGCCAAAAACCAGTGCCAACAGAACCGTTATCAGCATAAAACCCAACGTCATAAATATGCCAAACAGTCCTCCCATCACCAGGAGCACCCAGAAGAACAGACCAACCCCCGTGCCATCAGTCGCACAGCACAGCTCCCGTTCCTCCTTGCTTAGCTTACGAAGCTCCGCTTTCTTGGCTGCCGCTTGCGCCGTTCGCTCCAAATCTTCTGTCTTGGTTTCCAAGGTATACCATCTTGAATCTGTAACATAGAACGACAGCCTTCTCCCCTTTTTATCGAACATACAGGAGTAGATGTCCTCCGCCTCCTCCTTTGCCCTCAAAAACGCCGTGCCCGCCAAGAAGCTGCACAGAGGTTGTCCCTGATGACAATTCTCCACGCACAGAATACGGAATACCACATTCTTTTCCCGAAAAATAAAATAGCTCTGGTCGTTGGCGGCCGCCACGTGCAAGCCGTCCACCCGCCCCCGCTTTTCAAACAGCGGCCAGCTTCCGGTGTAGCCCATCTTCTCCAATGCAGCTTGGATGATCCTCCGCTCACCGGTCAATTGCTCCCGGTCACACAGCGCGTCCACCGCTTTGATATACCCATCTTGAGATGACCGTATCTGATCGAATACCCACCGCCACATTTCCTCGCAACGGCTGTCGCATAACCGCCGCATCAGCCAGTATTGATTCCCTGCTTTGGCGTTTTTCAGCACCCGCGCTTCCTTTTGAAGCCCATGAGAAGCGGCGATCTGAGCCAGCAGCGCAAAGTGTTCTCCGGATTCTCCCAGTCCTTCCAGCTCCACCAGCAACGGAATCAAGCTCTGCTCCGTTTCATTGCCATAGTTGCCCGGCAGCCGCAGCTTTTCTAAAATCACATGGGCCAACTGGGAAAGATACCTCCACGGATCCTCCATTGGGACGGAATGTACAGGATCAAAGCAGTCCACCCGAACCTTTACCCGGGAAAAGGAGATTCGCAGATCCACATCAGCGATATCCACCCGGCCGCTCAGCACATACCGCCCATCCACCTTTTCCAGCCGTAAAGGCACAGAAAGATAAATTCCCTCCTGATATCCCTCTCCGGTCGCATCCTCTAAAATCAGTTGGCGGCGATAGGCCGCATTTTCATCCACCGTCAGCTCCATAGCTGTCTCCAGCATCCGGGGCGCGATCCATTCGTCCCCCTCCAGCAGCAGCTCCAAAGCGGCGGCAGTTTCCTCATCCAGCTCAGACAAAAGCTGCCGTTGCGCAGCGTTTTTTTCCTCAAGCCGTCTTTGCATTTCCTTGTGGCAGGCCGCCAAAAATCCCACGAAATCACGATCCGCAACGTCCTTGTCTATGTAAAGCCAAGCAGCTTCCGATAGCTCATATACCCGATCGGTATATTGCTTCATTACCCATTTCCGAAACCGCCGCTGCTTCCGGGCAGACGCTTCCTCCAGTCCCTGCCCAAACAGGAACGTGCCGTGCATATACATCCCGGCAAGACATCCCAGATCCTCCTGGCCAATTTGTCGCAAATCCATAATTACACCTACTCACTCATTCACGCACATACGGGGTTCTACATAATATGGTATTTATCTTTGCCTATAAATGGCTCAACCCTTGTTCTTTTTTTGCAAAAGGGGACGATTTCTGTCACCGTGTCGTTATATCCGTCTTCATAAACATGGGTCTTTATCATTTTCCCTTTGAGTTTTTTCTTGCATACATTCTTGACCGGGAACACCTGCTTTGAAAAATACAAATAATAGGTATTCCCCTCCCCTTTGGTTTGACCGCAATAGGACAGCCCCCAATCCTTGATCTCATGCCACTCTAAAAACTCGGTCTTAACCAAGGATTTGCATTGAACGCCATCCATGCGGATGGTGATTTGCTTGCTGCCCTGTATCGCAGCCGACAGTCCAAGCGTCAACACAAGCGTGATCCAGACGCAAATAAAAGCCCCACCAAGGACATCCCCAAGTGTATGTCCAAACGGTCTCATATCCAGCAATAGCTTTACGCCCGTACCGGCCATAAACAGCGCAGAAATACCGATGCCGATTTGCATTGGATCTCGTTTTACAACGATCTGATTATCTAATCGACTGATTCTCGACATAAAATCACCGCCTTTTATGTATTGTAACATATGGATAATAAAGCCGCAATCCCTTTTTAAAAACGTGTTCATTCCGCGCCCCCTTGGCAGCAAGCAGCTCCGCACTAACGTGCTGTCATCCTGAGGGTCGGCGAAGCCGGCACGAAGGATCTTCGCACTTGATTTTTGGTAAGCAGCCGGCAAACGCGTAGATTCTTCGACTCCGCTTCGCTGCGCTCAGAATGACAGACTTTTCATAATACTGACACTCATTACGGGTAGCAAGTCGCAAAGCGCGCCTCCCGGCATATATTAAGAGGAGGTGACTAACTATTAAAAGTCAAGCCCTAAAGCAGAAAAAATGTTCTGCTGTA
>CAZAOL010000044.1:0-10841 GCA_964486785.1 uncultured Oscillospiraceae bacterium | reverse complement strand
GGGCGCCAACGGCACCCCCGATGTGATATTGTTCTACGGCGGCGGCGCGTTCTCCGGCAAGGACCCCACCAAGGTAGACCGTTCCGCCGCGTACATGGCACGGTATATGGCAAAGAATCTGGTGGCTGCCGGACTTGCCACTCAGGTGCAGGTTCAGCTTGCCTACGCCATCGGCGTTGCCGAGCCGGTCTCCGTCCGGGTGGACAGCTACGGGACAGGCATTGTGTCTGACGAAAAGCTGACCCAGCTTCTGCGTCAGACCTGCGACCTGACTCCCGGCGGCATCATCCGCAAGCTGCAGCTTCGCCGTCCCATCTATGCTCCTACCGCGGCAGAGGGGCATTTCGGTGTGGCCGACCGCCCCTGGGAGCAGACCGACCTTGCCGACACTCTAAAGGCTCTGGCAAATGCCTGATTCATAAACAAGGGTGCGTTGCAAATCTCATTTTGCAACGCACCCTTTCTTTATCCGCGCATGATGCGCCGTCTTGCGATATTGATGGGGCCTTCCGGCAGCTTATTGATCCAACCCAAGCTCTTTCCGCAGCCATAGGCCACACAGGAGCCGGGATCGTCCGCCAGCGTGCAAAGGATTCCGGTGCGTTCCGTCAGCAGCTTGTCCATTCCCCAAAGCTGGCTGCCGCCTCCGGTCATGGTAATCCCGTTTTCCGCAATGTCGCTGACCAGCTCAGGCGAGGTGTTTTCCAGCACGGACAGCACCTCGTCGGCAATCTGTCTGGCAGGTCTGCGAAGCACCTCCGCTATCTCGGCAGAGGTAAGCTCAAGCTCTTTGGGCATGCCGGACTTCACATCCCGTCCCCTCACCATCATAGAAGCGTTTTCTGCCCGGTCATGAACACAGCCGATTTTGATTTTAATATCCTCCGCCATGGTCTGCCCGATTACAACACCATGACGGCGGCGTACATACCGGCCTATGGCTTCGTCGAAGCTCTCCCCCGCCACCTTGATAGACGAGGACGCCGCCACATCGTTAAGCGTCAGCACCGCGATATCCGTCGTACCGCCGCCGATATCTACAATCATATGTCCGTTAGGGCCGCTGATATCCAAATTTGCTCCCAGCGCGGCAGCCAAAGGCTCCTCAATGAGATATACCCGGCGGGCACCGGCTTCAATCGCCGCATTGATGACCGTGCGTTCCTCCACCTCGGTAACGCCGCTGGGTACGCAAACGATCACTCTGGGCTTAGGGGTAAACACGCCGGATTTACTGGCCTCCCGGAACAGCTCCTGAAGCATACGCACAGTCATCTCATGGTCGGAAATCACGCCGCCCTTCAGCGGGTGCATTGCCACCACATTCCCCGGCGTGCGCCCCAGCATATTCCGTGCCGCCGCGCCAACCTCCAGAATTCTCCCTGTGTTTTTGTCCAGTGCCACCACGGAGGGCTCACGCACCACAACGCCCTGCCCGTCCACATAAATCAGCACATTGGTGGTGCCTAAATCCACGCCCAAATCATTGGAAAATAATTTCATATTCGTCTCCTGATGTAAAAGAAGTTATCTGTTTGTTTTTCTTGCGCAGGCCATGGCCGCGCAGCGGACACTGCCCGCCCCGGCGGTGAGCAGCACTCTGGCACATTCGCTCACAGTCGCGCCGGTGGTGATGATATCGTCCAGAATCAGCACCTGCTTCCCGACAAACCGCTCCGGCTTTACCGCCCGGTATGCCCCAAGCACATTTGCCCGACGCTGTGCCGGCTCCGCAATGCCAGACTGAGGCGGCGCGTGACGGACACGGCGCAGACAGCGAACAGGGCGAATGCCCAATTCCCGTCCCACCGCCTTTGCCAGCAGCTCCACCTGGTCATAGCCCCGGCGAAGCCTGCGGCGGCGGCTGATCGGCACCCATGTAAGTACATCAAATGCCAACTCCTCCCGTTGCAGCTTCATAGCCAGCAGTCTGCCGTAGCCCACAGCATAATGCCGCTTTCCGTAAAATTTATACCGGTGCAGACTTCCCCGCACACTGTCTTCATAATGCCACAACGCCAGCCAACTGTCAAGAAAGGAAATCTTGTCCCGCCGTTTTTCCTGTTCGGGAGCATTGGTTCTGCAATCCGTACACAGGTCCAGCTCCCCATCTTGAAGCAATTTGCCGCATAAAAGACATTTGGAGGGAAACAGCAATTCCTTCAGAAGCTTCATCAATTCCTCCCCTGAAGCCGCAGCTTCAAGCCGGTATACCGCCGTCCCACCTTGGCGTTTTCCACCATATACGCCACAGTCTGCTCCTGACCCACAATAATCAGAAGCTCCTTGGCTCTGGTAATGCCGGTGTACAGCACGCTTCGGTTGAACAGGAACGGAGAGCCGTTCCATGCGGACAAGATTACACAGCGGTACTCACTGCCCTGACTTTTATGTACCGTCATGGCATAGGCAAGCTCCAGCTCATTGAGAAGCTCGAAATCATAATCCACTTCCCGGTCGTCAAATACCACCGTAAGCTGCTCCATACTCAGGTCAATGGAGCGAATCACGCCCACATCACCGTTGAACACACCTGTGCCCACCTCGGTACCGTCGCATTTCTTCCACATAATGTCATAGTTGTTGCGAATCTGCATCACCCGGTCGCCTTCCCGGAAGCAGAACTCCCCATAGGAACGCTCCTTTTTCTCCGGCGATGGCGGATTCAGCACCGCCTGAAGCTGCATATTGAGATTTCGTGTACCAACGCCGCCCTTCCGGGTGGGTGTCAGCACCTGAATCTGCTCGGCAGGAATCCCCATATTTTGCGGAAGCCGGCGGGCACAAAGCTGGGAAATGGTTTGACAGACCTCCTGCTCAGAACGGCAGGGCAGGAAAAAGAAATCGCCGTTTCTGATCCGCAGCTCCGGCTGTTCCCCGCGGTTCACCCGGTGCGCGTTCATGACAATCAGGCTTTTCTGCGCCTGCCGGAAAATCTCCGTAAGCTGTACCGTTTCCAGCTTCTGACTGCGCAGCATATCACTAAATGGGCTGCCCGGCCCAACCGGCGGAAGCTGATCCGGATCTCCCACCAAAATCACACGTTTTCCCCATGGGACTGCCCGCATCAGACTGTGCAGCAATTGAATATCTACCATAGACATCTCGTCCACAATAATGGCATCCGCCTTCAGCGGCTCATCCTCATCCCGCAAAAACCGCATCTGTCCGGATGCCGGATCGATGGATGCCTCTAGCAGGCGGTGGATTGTAGATGCCTCCTCCCCTGTCACCTCCGTCAGACGCTTAGCGGCACGCCCGGTAGGCGCGGCAAGCAAACAGCGCAGTCCCATTTGGTTGTACAGGGACAAAATCCCCTTCAAAAGAGTAGTCTTTCCCGTACCCGGGCCTCCGGTAATCAGCAGCAGGCCGCTATCCGCCGCGGAGCGAATGGCGTCACGTTGCTGCGGGGAATATTCCACACCGCCCTCCTTCGCCGCACGGTTCGCCATGGCATCCAGCCCCTTGGGCCGGGGAAAGCGCAGCGCGGAAAGCTCCAGCAGCCGCCGGGTGCAGTAGACCTCAGCCCGGTATAGCTCCGGAAGATACACCACCGGAATCCCCGCCAATTGCGTGCGAATCAGCCGCTCTGCCTCCAACAGCCGTTGCAGCCCCTGCAGCACCGTTTCCGGCTCTACAGTCAGAAGCTGCGCAGTCGCCGCGACCAGCTTGTCCTCCGGCAGGAAGCTGTGCCCCCCGGACAGATTATAACTCAGCTCAAACAGGATGCCCGCCTCAACGCGCCGCGGATCGGCTCCGGACACGCCCAATTCAATGGCAAAGCGGTCAACCGCCCCAAAGGGCGCGTCCAGACCTTCATCCATCAGCAGATACGGATTGTCATACAGCAGCTCCATAGTTTGTTCACCGTAGAGCTTGTAGGTACGCATGGCAAGCTCCGCCGGAAGCTGATGCAGTGTAAAAAACTCCAAAAGCTGCCGCAGCCCGACGCGAAGCCGGAATTCCTCCCCAATGGCCTTTGCCTTGGCAGCGGAAATCCCAGTCACCTCTGCCAGCCTGTCCGGCTCCCGCTCCATGATCTGAAGCGTCTGCTCCCCGAACCGCTCCACAATCCGCGCGGCGGTCTTGGGCCCGATTCCTTTGACGATCCGGCTGGAAAGGTAGCTGACGATTTCCTGACAGCTCTGAGGCAGTAAACGTTCCAAAAACTCCGCTTCAAACTGCTTACCGTAGCTTTGATGGGCAGTCCAGCGTCCGGTAACCAGCAGCCGCTCTCCCACCGCCGGGAGTGGAATCGTTCCCACCACCGTAACCTGCTCGCCGCCCTGACACCTCAGGCGCAGGACGGCATAGCCGTTTTCGTAATTTTGAAATATGACAGCGCTGATCGCGCCTTGGATTATCTCAAGCTCATTCAATCTTTCTCCGCTCCTGTTCCAAGCCGGAGCAAAACTCCTCCGGCGTACACAAAATAATACCCTGCTTACGGATTCTGTGCTGCTCCGACTCAGTTAACCCTTCATCAATAAGAATCAACGGGCAGCGCAGTACTCCAAGACTGTGCAGCCACCGGTAGCGGCGGATCGCCGAGGCCGCCCCGTCCGGGCAGCCGCACCAGCACACCATTGCGGTTCTTTTCTGCCGGGGCAGGAAGAATCCCGCAATGGCCCACAGTCCGCTAAGTGCCCCAAAGGCCGCCAGCATTGCCCACAAAAACCAAATACCCATATACTCCACCTCACTATAGCTTATGGCAGACAGGTAGCCTTCGTGCATTGCAGGCAAAATTATCACTGCAGTATATTTAGTTTACAATATTTTTTTCGGATCGAAAAGTGGTTTTTCGCAAAAACTTTATAAAAGCTGTTTTTATGATAAAGTAATTCCATTAAATTTATAATTGGTTCTTGAATATTCCGGTCGACTGGGGTATAATGGATAGGAAATGCTGTCACAATGATTCATCGGAGATTTGCAATGAAGGATTTATCTCTTCTCGTATGGCTTACACAGCTTGGGCTTTCCGTAGCTTTCCCACTGGCTGGCTGTACCTTGCTGGCAGTGTGGCTTCACCGGCGATTCTCGCTGGGCGTTTGGGTTATCATTTTAGGAATCCTGCTGGGACTGTTTTTAGCAATTGACGGACTGCGCGTTTCCCTGAAGGCTATGGAACGTATCAGCAAGCAAAACAAAGACACACCCCCGCCCGTCAGCTTCAACGACCACGACTGATTTGGAGGACGAATATGGACTCTCGTAAAATCGTATATCGCCAAACCGGCATCGTGGCCATCGGACAAGCCATTGGCGTCGCCCTGATGCTGGCGGTGTGCGCTCTGCTTGAGCAATTTGATTTAAGGGCTGTGCTGGGTGCACTGGTAGGAAGTGTGCTTGCTATCGGCAATTTCTTTGCCATGGCACTGGTTGCCACCCTGGCTGCAGACCGTGCGGAGGCTCAGGATGTGGAGGGCGGCAAAAAGCTGCTGCAAAGCTCTTATCCCCTGCGTCTGTTGGTGCTGGCGGGACTTCTGCTGGCTTGTGGCTTCAGCGGCCGGTTCAACCCCATCACCTTGGTGCTGCCGCTGGCGTTTACCCGCCCGACCCTTACCGTCGCAGAATTTTTCCGAAAGTCAGGTGAAGTGAAGTCATGAGTGTCAATGTCACCGGCCCCTATATTTACTTTACAATCCCCATTTTCGGCGGCATCCATGTCACCCAGACCATGCTGTCATCCTTTCTGGTCACAGCCTTGCTCTGCGCCGCCTGCATCTGGCTGGGCAAGGGGCTGAAAAAGCGGCCGGACGGGAAACAGGTACTGGTGGAAAAGGGCATCAGCATGATGCACGGCATGGTGGTGGACACCATGGGTGAGCACAATGCCCACTGGACTCCCTTCATCATCACCGTTTTTCTCAGCAGTATTTGCGGCAGCCTGATCGGTATGACCGGCTTCCTGCGCTCTACCACCGCCGACCTGAGCACCACCATCACATGGTCTATAATGGTCAGCGTGATTATCTGGTACAATAGCATCAAAAACAACGGCTTTGTAGGCTGGCTGAAGGGCTTTACGGAGCCTGTGGTCGTCATGACCCCCATGAATATCATCAGCGAAATCGCTCAGCCGGTTTCCATGGCATTCCGTCACTTCGGCAACGTTGCCGGCGGCGGCGTCATCACCAGTATTCTGTACACCGCCCTCGCCGGCCTTTCCGCCACGGTTTTGAACCTGATTGCCTCCAGCGGCATCGCCGTGTCTGTTATTTTGCTGGCAGTGGGTATCGGCCTGATCGTATTGAGCCGCAAAAAGCACAAGGTAGGGCTGCTGATTCTTGGTATCGTGTTTGCGGTACTGGGTATATTCGGTGGAATGCAGGTCTTTGGACTTCTGTCCGATGTGCCGGTGCTGGCGGTGGGTATCCCCGCGGTGCTGTCGGTGTACTTCGACGTATTCTCCGGCTTTGTTCAGGCTCTGGTGTTCAGTCTGCTGACCATGGTCTATGTGGCAGGCTCCTGCCCGGATCCCGCCGAAGAAGCGGATGGCTAATTTTGTCAACCAAAAAATCATATAAATAAAATTTTTAGGAGGATTTTTTTATGGGTATGGAATTTAACGCTTATTTTTTGAAGGCTTGCTGCGCCCTCGGTGCCGGTCTGTGTATGGGCATCGGTGCTATCGGCCCCGCTATTGGTGAAGGCAACGCCGTCGGCAAAGCTCTGGAGGGCATGGCCCGTCAGCCCGAGGCCGCAGGCACTCTGCGTACCAACATGATTCTGGGCTGCGCCATCACCGAAACCACCGGTATCTACTCCCTGCTGATCTCCTTCCTGATCCTGTTCGCTACCAACGTGTGATTCTGCTCTTATCAATTCTTTATAGAAAGGAGCAACACGAGTGGAAGGTTTTGAAAGCTTTATTGGCGTAAACTTCTGGACCGCTCTGGTGACTCTGATAAATTTCCTTGTGCTGTTCTTTGTGGCTAAGCGGTTCTTGATTGGCCCTGTGATGAAAATCATCAAGGAGCGGCAGGACGAGATTGACGGAATGTACTCTGATGCCGGAAACGCCAAATCAGAAGCACAGGCGTTGCAGGCGGAATATCAGGCGAAGCTGAATGAAGCCCAAGCCACCTCCGACCGCATCGTTAAGGAAGCCATGGCTCGGGGGCAAGGCCGGGAGGAGGAAATCGTCCGTCAGGCTCGCGCGGAGGCCGCCGCCATTTTGGATAAGGCCAACGCCGACATCGCCATGGAGAAGAAACGGGCAATCAATGACGCAAAGGATGAAATCTCTGAGATTGCCATGGTCATCGCCGGAAAGGTGGTTGGCCGCAGGTTGACCGGCGAGGATCAAAGCAAGCTGGTGGATGACTTTATTGACGAACTGGGTGACGGCGTATGACACAGGTAGGCAGCGTATACGGGCAGGCCCTGTATGACCTTGCCCTTAGCGAAAAGCTGGCAGAGCCCATCCTGAACGAGCTGGATGTACTGCTTCAAGGCTTTGAAGCGGAGCCGGACTTTATCCGGCTGCTCTCCACCCCCACCCTCACCAAGCAGCAGCGGTGCCAGATTTTGGACGACAGTTTTCGGGGAACGGTGCAGCCATATGTGCTGAATTTCCTGAAAATCCTTACGGAAAAGGGCTATATTCGCCACTTTTCTGACTGCTGCACCGCGTATCGGGACAGCTACAACCGTGACAACGGGATCCTGCCCGTAACGGTGGTCACCGCCATTGCCCTCTCACCGGAGCAATCCCTCCGGCTGCGGGAGAAGCTGGCATCCATCACCGGAAAGAACGTCCAATTGCACAGCCGTATCGACCCGAGCTGTATCGGCGGTGTCCGGCTGGACTATAATGGCAAGCGGCTGGACGACACCGTTTCCCACCGTTTGGAAGCCGTTTCCAAAATGCTTAAAAGCACCGTACTCTGACAGAAAGCAGGGACAGTATGGAATTAAAACCCGAACAAATAACAAAAATCATCCGTAGTCAAATCAAGAACTACGAGAACAAAATGGAGCAAAGCCAAACCGGCGTAATTATCCTTGTGGGCGACGGCATCGCCAAGGCCTCCGGTCTGGAGCAGTGCATGGCAGGTGAACTGCTGGAGCTTTCCAACGGTTCTTACGGCATGGCTCAGAATTTGGAGGAGGACACGGTCTCCATCGTCATTTTAGGCACCGACAGCGGCATCAAGGAAGGCGATACCGTTAAGCGCACCGGGCGTGTGGTATCCGTTCCTGTTGGCAATAAGCTGATCGGTCGAGTCGTCAACGCTCTTGGTGAGCCCATTGACGGCAAAGGGCCTGTCGAGGCGGAGGGCTACCGTCCCATCGAATCCCCCGCTCCGGGCATCATTGAGCGCAAGCACGTCAGCCGTCCTCTGCAGACCGGCATCAAGGCCATTGACTCCATGATTCCCATCGGTCGGGGTCAGCGTGAGCTGATTATTGGCGACCGGCAGACCGGCAAGACCACCATTGTCACCGATACCATCCTGAACCAAAAGGGCAAGGATGTCATTTGCATCTATGTGGCCATCGGTCAGAAACGCTCCACCGTAGCGCAGATCGTTGAGAAGCTGTCGCTGGGCGGTGCTATGGACTATACCACCGTGGTATCCGCCACCGCTTCGGAGCTTGCTCCCATGCAGTACATCGCCCCCTACGCCGGCTGTACCATGGGCGAGCATTTCATGCAGCAGGGCAATGATGTGCTGGTGATTTACGACGATTTAAGTAAGCACGCCGTGGCATACCGCGCCATTTCCCTTTTGATTCGCCGTCCCCCCGGACGGGAAGCCTACCCCGGTGATGTGTTCTATCTCCACTCCCGGCTGCTAGAGCGTGCCGCCCAAATGTCTGATGAGCTGGGAGGCGGCAGCCTGACGGCACTTCCTATCATTGAAACACAGGCCGGTGACGTTTCCGCCTATATCCCCACCAACGTAATTTCCATTACGGACGGTCAGATCTTCCTTGAAAGCGAGCTGTTTAACGCCGGCATCATGCCCGCGGTAAACCCCGGCATCTCCGTGTCCCGTGTGGGCGGCGACGCACAGCTTAAGGCAATGAAGAAGGTGTCCGGCTCTCTGAAGCTGCTGTACTCCCAGTACCGCGAGCTGCAGAGCTTCGCCCAGTTCGGCTCAGATCTGGACGCGGATACCAAAGCCCGTCTTGCATTGGGCGAACGAATCGTTGCCGTACTCAAGCAGAAGAACGAAGCCCCGGTGGAGGTGGCGCATCAGGTGTGCATCATCTATGCGGTCACCAATGGCTACCTCAATACCGTCCCGGTGGACAGCATCGGAGAATTTGAGAAGCGGCTTTATGAATTTATGGATGTACGCTATGCGGACGTGCTGGATATCATCCGCACAACCGGCAAGCTGGAGAAGGAAACCGAGGAACGGCTGAAGACCGCGCTTAACGAGCTCCTCGCCGAATTCGGCAAGGAAAGCTAAGGAAGGGGGCGCAGCAATGGCCGGTGTTTCCACCAAAGAGATTCGCAACCGGATTCGCAGTATGGAGTCCACGCGGCAGATTACCAAAGCCATGGAAATGGTGGCCGCCTCCAAGCTCCGTCACGCTCAGGAACGAGTCGTTTCCTCCCGCCCTTATTTTGAAAACCTATACAGCACAATCACCGAAATCGCCTCCTTAGGCAGCGATTTCTCCTCCCCCTATTTCCACCAAAACAGCGACGGCAAGCTGCTATATATCGTAATTGCCGGAGACCGGGGTTTGGCAGGTGGCTACAACAGCAATATCCTTAAGCTGGTCATGTCCCAAATCCAAGGGAAGGATGCCACGGTTTTGCCCATCGGCAAGAAGGCGGTGGAATTCTTCCGGGCGCAGAATGTGCCCATGCTTACCGAGCAATATACGGAGGCTGCCGCCGTATCTATCAGCGACTGCTTTTCCGTTTCAAAGCTTCTAAATCGGGCATATCTCAGCGGAGAATATAACGCGCTTCATGTAGCGTATACCGGCTTTGTGTCCGTTCTCTCCCAGACGCCGGCCACGCTCCAGATGCTCCCCTTGCAGTCCGATCCAAAAGCAAAAACATCCAAAGCAGACATCCTCTATGAGCCAAGCCCCGGCGAGGTGCTGGATGCTATTATCCCGGAGTATTTGGGAGGTATCCTGTACGGCGCGCTGTGTGAAAGCCGTGCTTCGGAGCACGCCGCCCGGCGTACCGCTATGGACTCCGCCACCCAAAACGCGGAGGATATGATTGCGGATTTAAGCCTGAAATTCAACCAAGCCCGTCAGGCCGCCATTACGCAGGAAATCACCGAAATTGTTGCCGGTTCTTAAAAATAAAGGAGTTGAATCCTATGTCCAATAATAAGGGGACCGTGATTCAGGTCATGGGTCCCGTTCTTGACATCCGTTTCCCGGACGACTGTCTTCCCCAGCTTCTCAACGCTGTGGAGATTCCTCATGGCGACCGGACGGTGGTAGCAGAAGTGGCCCAGCACATCGGCGACAATACCGTTCGCTGCATCGCCATGAATTCCACCGACGGTCTGCAGCGGGGCGTGGAGGCAGTCGATACCGGCGCGCCCATCACCGTGCCTGTTGGCGATGAATGTTTGGGCCGCGTGTTTAATCTGCTGGGTCAGCCCATCGACAATAAGCCCGCCGTTAAGGGCGCGCAGGAGTGGGCGATTCACAGACCCGCCCCCGCCTATGACGAGCAGCAGCCCGCCACAGAAATTCTGGAAACCGGCATTAAGGTTATCGACCTGATCTGCCCCTACGCTAAGGGCGGTAAGATCGGTCTGTTCGGCGGTGCCGGCGTGGGTAAGACCGTTCTGATTCAGGAGCTGATTTACAATATCGCCACCGCCCATAACGGCTACTCCGTG
>CAZAOL010000043.1:0-10861 GCA_964486785.1 uncultured Oscillospiraceae bacterium | reverse complement strand
CCCCGAACGGCTCCTCCGGGTGCCCCGGTGTCGGCGAGCGCACCCGTGCGGGCAACGACCTTTATAACGAAATGACCGAGTCCGGCGTTATCTCCAAGACCGCCATGGTGTTCGGTCAGATGAACGAGCCACCCGGAGCCCGTATGCGTGTAGGACTTTCCGGCCTGACCATAGCGGAATACTTCCGGGATGTGAAGCATCAGGATGTGCTCCTGTTCATTGACAACATCTTCCGTTTTACTCAGGCAGGTTCTGAGGTATCCGCGCTGCTGGGACGTATGCCCTCCGCGGTAGGCTATCAGCCCACACTGGCCACGGAGATGGGTGCGTTGCAGGAGCGGATTACCTCCACCAAAAACGGATCGATCACCTCCGTGCAGGCAGTTTATGTTCCCGCGGACGACCTGACCGATCCCGCCCCCGCTACCACCTTCGCCCACTTGGATGCCACTACGGTTCTCGACCGCGGCATTGCTTCTTTGGGCATCTATCCCGCTGTGGATCCGCTGGATTCCACATCCCGGATTCTATCCCCCGAAGTAGTGGGTGCTGAGCATTATGAGACCGCCCGTGCCGTGCAGCACATCCTCCAGCGTTATAAGGAGCTGCAGGATATCATCGCTATCATGGGTATGGACGAGCTTTCCGACGAGGACAAAACCATCGTTGCCCGTGCCCGTAAGGTACAGCGGTTCCTGTCCCAGCCGTTCCATGTGGCGGAGCAGTTCACTGGCTATACCGGAAAATATGTTCCTCTGAAGGAAACCGTTCGCTCCTTCAAGGAGATCATCGAGGGCAAGCACGATGACATTCCCGAATCCTATTTCCTGTTTGCCGGCTCTATCGATGAGGTCGTAGAGAAGTTCAGAGGCGGTGAGGGAAAATGACTCCCTTCCTTCTGAGAGTCATCTCTCCTGACGGCATTGAATTTGAAGGTCAGGTGGAGGAGCTTACCGTCCGCACCACAAGCGGTGATATGGGCATCCTTGCCGGACACATCCCCTGTGTCGCGCCCTTAGGGATGGGATGCAGTTGCGTGGTAATCGACGGAAAAAAGCGGTATGCCGCCTGCATTGGCGGCATGGTGGCAGTAATGGCTGACCGTGTGGAGCTGATGCCCACCACCTTTGAATGGGCGGACGAAATCGATTTAAAACGGGTTGAGCTTTCTTACGAACGCGCTCAACGCATCTTGGAGACCAAGCATTCCTCCAATACCGACATCGCTTTGGCGGAAGCCCGTTTGAAACGGGCACTGGTGCGCCGCAGCGTTGCTTCCATGAAATGATTTATAACAGAAAACGGGGTCAGGCTTTCGCCTGACCCCGATTCCATTTTATTTCATTAGTCCGCATCGAAGATTTCTCTAAGAATCTCCCGATTGGTTGCAAAATCAATGTTATACTGGAACCAATCCTTAAGTCCGGGACGCACCTGAACATTGCCTCCCTGGAAGGTTCCGGTAGCAGGAATCTGCTGGGTCGCCATATTGGCAGAGGAAAGCATGGGAAACAGCTCCGTTGCAAGAGTGAGTATCTCCGACTTTTCCATATTGGTAGTCACCAGACCCAAGACATTCTCCAACGTGGAGAGCATTTCAAAAACAGAAAGACTCTTGTACCGATTCAGCAGGGACATCAGCACCTTCCGCTGCCGTCCGGCGCGGTAGTAATCGTTGTCAATATACCGAATCCGGGAATAGGCCAGAGCCTCTTCGCCGTTCAGACGGTTCGTGCCGGCGGATAGCGACCAGCCGTAATCCGAATTGAGATAGTCGACCTCCTTCTGCGTCAGTTCAATATCCACGCCACCTAAAAGATCGATTACATTTTTGAACTGAGAGAAATCCACGGCAACATTCCCGTCCACCTCTACACCGAAGTTCACATACAGCGTATCATTGAGTAGCTGCATACCGCCATATTGGAAAGCGTGATTCAGCTTGGAGTTGGCATAGCCGGGAATCTGCACATAAGAATCCCGCATAAAGGATGTCAGCGTGATTGTATTGTTGCTCTTGTTGAAGGTCACCAAAATCATGGAATCCGACCGTGCACGCTGCTCGCCTGAGCGGCGGTCTTGACCGATTAGCATAATATTGACGATATCACCCTTGGGGGAGTCCGGCTCCGTTGTATTTCCCTGGGAATCCTGATTCGCTGTAGAATCGTCCGGCTTATCCAGATCGTTGATATCGGGCAGAGATTCATCCGGCGCGATGGTTTCCAAGCCCTCGGTCTGCAGATGCTCCGCCTCGTCGGTGGACAGGGTGGATTCATCGTTGCCCACGTAGTTGATCTGGTCCAGCAAATGGTTGACATAGTAGGTAACCGCGCCGGCAACCAAAAGCAACAGCAAAATAACAGACAGCACCACGCATAGCACCACTAATGTGGTGCGTTTTTTCTTTTTCTTTTCCTCCGGTTTTTCCATGACGTCGTTTCCCCGCTCTCAATTGGATGTATAGCCACATTTGTCTGTGGGATAACATAGGATATGCAACTCTTTGTAATTTATCAAACCGAATGTTATTTTATCACACAAAATTCTACAGTCAAGCCATGATATGTCATAAATCGAAAACATTCTGTAAACTTCAATTTGACATTATGGAAGAAAAATTCCGATTTTTGCCTTTGCAAAGGTGGACAAAAGGATGAAACTGTGTTATATTGTATGCTATGAAATTATATTTGGGGGCGTGTGCCCCGGCAATGGAGGAGTTTTGGAAAAATGGGCAAACTGATAGTAATCGAAGGAACGGACGGTTCCGGAAAATCCACCCAATTCCAGCTTTTGACCCAGCGTCTGACCGAGGAGGGAAAGAGCTTTCAGCGTCTGGTTTTTCCTCGCTACTCCGAGGAAAGCTCTGCGTTGATTCGGATGTATCTTCAGGGCACCTTCGGCACAAAGCCGTCGGATGTCAGCAGCTATGCCGCCTCTGTGTTTTACGCTGTAGACCGCTATGCCTCCTACAAGCAGGACTGGGAGGCTTGGTATCAGTCCGGCGGAGTCGTTCTGTCTGACCGCTATACCACCTCCAACGCAGTACATCAGGCAGCCAAGGAGCCGCCGGAGCGCAGAGCGGAATATCTGGAGTGGCTGTACGACTTTGAGTATCGCCGCCTTGCACTCCCCCAGCCGGATTTGACCATCTATTTGGATGTTCCCACGGACTTCACTGAAATGCTGATGCGCCGCCGGGAAAAGGATACGAATACCAAGGCAGACATTCACGAAAAGGATATGGAATATCTGGCCGTGTGCCGGGAGTGCGGACGCGCCGCCGCCCAGTTCTACGGCTGGACAGTCATCGACTGTGTGAAGGATGGCGTTATGCGTTCTGTCGAAGACATCCATCAGGAAATTTATTCCAGAGTAATACAGGAGCTGGAGGGCTGAGTATGGTATATGTATTGCTGGGTACCGGCTTTGAGGAAACCGAAGCCATTGCCCCCATCGACCTTCTTCGCCGCGCCGGAATCCCCACATTGACCGTGGGCGTATCCGGCAAAAACGTCACCGGCAGTCACGGCATCACCGTGCAGGCAGACATCACACTTGGGCAAATGGATCTGACCGAGCTGGAGATGATCGTCCTTCCCGGCGGTTTGGGCGGCGTGGATACCGTCCGCAAAAGCAGTGCCGCCTTGGACGCGCTGCGGTTTGCATGGGATAATGAAAAATATGTAGCCTCGATCTGCGCCGGGCCTACCGTTTTGGCCGATTTAGGCATCACTGACGGCAAAAACTGCACTTGCTATCCGGGCTGTGAAAGCAGCATGGGCAATGCAGTCATGGCAGCCGGTTCTCCCTGTATCCGGGACGGGCGGCTGATTACCGGTACTTCTGCCGGCTGTGCCATTCCCTTCGGTTTGGCATTGATTGAAGCCCTGAAGGGCAAGGCAGAAGCCGAAAGAATCGCGGAGCAGATTGTTATCCGCTGATTGGAGGACCCCATCATGGAAGATAAAACACTTCCCGACCCTACCGAAAATGAAAACTGGCTTGACGGTCTGCTGACCCCTGCCCCCGCCGGCGAGGAAATCGGCGCGGACGAGCAGGCACTCAACGCGGCCGGGTTGACCCCTCCCTCTGATTTGGATTTGGAAAAAATCATTCAGGAGACCCTGAGTGAGGATTGGGAGCAACCCCCGCAGTCTGCCCCCGACACGCCCGAACCGGATGTGCGTGTGGCAGAGCCGAAAAAAAACGTCACCACCCCGGAGGTATTTTTGGATGATGAATTCCGGGAGACCTTTGGAGAGGGCGAAATTCTCGATCAGATATTCAGCGACCAGCCTATAACGGAAGCCCCTCCGGAGTCGCCCCCGCCTGCGCCGGCGGAAGAAGAAGCTGAGGAAGACTCTTTGGAAAAAGGGCGTCCGAAGAAAAAGTCCGGCTACGGTCTGCTGGGACTGCCCCATATCGCCGCTACTGTGGTGTGGCTGGCAATCATTTTGGCCGTCGGCATTTCCTTGGGCCGGATGATTTGGCTTTGCGCCGCGGATGTGCTTGCTTTCGAGCGTGAGCCGAAAAGCGTTACCATCACTGTTGACGAGGGCGACACCATTGACGACATTGCCCAAAAGCTGAAGCAAGCCGAGCTGATTCGGTATCCGGAGCTGTTTAAGCTCTATGCCGACCTGTCCGATGCCATGGAAAGCATCCGCCCCGGCACTTATCTGCTCAACTCCGCAGAGGATTTGGCGGATGAGGAAATGATTGTCTATGACTATATGGCACTGGTATCCGCCCTGTCCCCCCACATTTCCGGGCTGGATGTAGTGGAGGATTTGCGAATTCCCGAAGGCTATAGCTGTGCCCAGATCTTCCAGCTTTTGGAGGACAACGGTGTGTGTACCGTAGCCGAACTGGAAGCCTATGCCGCCACCGGCGAACTGGATGATTACTGGTTTTTGGAGGGCGTGCCCCGCGGCGATAAATACTGCTTAGAGGGCTACCTGTTCCCCAACACCTACGATTTTTACAAGGACGACGACCCGGAGCGGGTGCTGGAAAAAATGCTTAACGCCTTTGACGCCAGCTTTACAGACGTGATGCGGGATAAGCTTTCCAAGCTGGATGGCTACACCATCCGCGAGGTGGTAATCATCGCATCCATGATTGAAAAGGAAGCCGCCAATGATTTGGAGAGCTTTACCGTATCCTCCGTTATATACAACCGGCTTAACAACTCCAATGAATTCCCCTACCTGAACATCGATGCTACCATCGTTTATGCGCTGGGCGGCAAAACGGAGCTTACGGAGGAGGATATGAAGCTGGACAGCCCATACAACACCTACACCAATAAGGGGCTGCCCCCCGGACCGATTTCCAGCCCCAGTCAAAACAGCCTTGCTGCCGCGCTGGATCCGGAGCAGACGAATTACTACTACTATGCCCTTGACCCCTCCACTCAGGAGCATCACTTCTCCACCACCTATCAGGAGCATCAAGCGTTCCTGGCGACCCTGAAGGAAAGCCCATGAGAAAGCTGGAGTTACTAAGCCCCGCCGGAGATATGGAGCGTCTTCGCATGGCTGTATTATACGGTGCGGATGCGGTGTATCTGGCAGGAACTGACTTTGGTATGCGCTCTTTTGCCGGGAACTTCTCGGCAAAAGAGCTGCCCGAGGCCGTCAGCTTCGCCCACAGTCACGGCGTTAGGGTTCATGTCACCGTCAACACCATGCCCCGCAACGGGGAGATATCTCAGCTCCCTTCTTATCTTGAGCAACTAAACGACGCCGGCGTGGATGCGCTGATTGTCGCGGATTTGGGGGCGTTTACCATTGCCGGGAAATATGCCCCCCGCTGTCAGCGTCACATCTCCACCCAGCAGTCCGTAGCCAACTACGAATGTGCCAGCGCATGGTATGATTTGGGCGCGCAGCGTGTGGTGCTGGCGCGGGAGCTAAGTCTGGATGAGATCACTACCATCCGCCAAAAATGCCCCAAGGAACTGGAAATTGAAACCTTCGGTCACGGTGCCATGTGCGTCAGTTACTCCGGCCGCTGTCTGCTAAGCAACTATATGACCGGTCGGGATTCCAACCGTGGCGCATGCGCCCAGCCCTGCCGCTACCAGTACGCGCTGATGGAGGAAAAGCGTCCCGGAGAATACTTTCCCGTATTTGAAGACGAGAAAGGTACATATATTCTTAATTCCCGGGATATGTGCATGATTGACCACCTTCCCGAGCTGATGGAAGCCGGCATCGACTGCATCAAGATTGAGGGCAGAGCCAAATCCGCCTATTATGCCTCCATCGTCACAGGCGCATACCGCCATTGCATCGACGATGCCGCTGCGGGACAACCCATCGACCCTGTGTGGCGGGACGAGGTAGAGCACGTTTCCCACCGCATCTATTCCACCGGCTTTTATTTCGGCTTTCCCGGACAGTATGTGGAAAATTCCCGTTATATCCGGGATTGGCAGATTTGCGCCATTGTGGAACAATGCGGCGAAAACGGCATGGCACTTTGTTCCCTAAGAAATAAATTCCCCGCAGGCGCAGAGCTGGAAGCCGTAGGCCCTGACCTCCGCCCCTTCCCGTTTACCGCGCAGGACATGACGGATTTGGACGGTGTTCCTCTGTCAGAACCGAAAACACCTCAAACGCGTTTTTATCTGCCCCTCCCCTGCAAAGTCCCTCCCTACACGATTCTGCGCCGCAGCGTAGATCTCTCCGCGAAATAATTGTCATGAAAGGAGCGCATAAAACAGCTAAAGCTGTCATGCGAATAATAATTATGAAAAACTTAAAAAGGTTCCTTTCTCTGCTGCTGGTTTTGGCAATGATTACCGCCATGATTCCGCTTTCTCCCGCGGTTCATGCCGCCTCTGCCAGCGACTACATCTCCAGCACCTACTCCTCCAACATCCGGGTGAAGGCATCTCAGGATTTGGAGCTATTTGAATTCCCCACCGACTCCTCTACTTTAGTAACCAGCGTGGCCAAAGGCACGACGCTGACCGTTTTGGCAACGCACTATAATATTTATGGTTACTGCTGGTACAAGGTTCTGTACTACGGCCGCACCGTATACTGCCGAGCTGCTTATACCACCTTTGTGGAGCAGTTCACCGGCGATGTGACCATCACCGACAGCCGCATCCCTGGCTCTTTGAAGTACGGCAGTGCCTTCACTCTCATGGGCAACGTCAGCTCCACCTATAACCGGCTGGGCAGCGTCACCGCATCCATCTATAAGGGCACCGATACCACAGTCAAGCCTTACATGACGGTATCCGCCAGCACCACTGCCAAGAGCTATACCATTTATAACAGCACCTTGGACAATAATATGAAGTTCGGCTCTTTACCCGCCGGCTCGTATACCTTCGAAATCACCGCAACGGCAGTAAGCAACTACTACGACTCCGGTCTGACCACCACCTCCTCTACTGTGGTGCTGGAAAGCCAGCAGTTTGTAGTCACCGATCCATCCAACCCCAACACTGTTTTGGGCAACGGTGTCGATGTATCCTCAGATAACGGCAGCATAACATGGGCCACCGTTGCAAGTAACACGGACTTTGCCATGATTCGCATTGGCACAGGCACCACTGCCGATTCCAAGTTCAAGACCAACGCGCAGGGCTGTGCTAAGAATTCCATCCCCTACGGCGTATATCTGGAATCCACCGCGACTACCCAAACCGCCGCCACCGCCGAGGCAAATTTTGTCATCAACACTTTGTCCTCCTACAGCCTCACGCCGGATATGCCCATTTGGCTGGCAATCACCGACCCGGCGCAGATTGCCCTCAGTGCCTCCACCAGAATTGCCATTGTAAAGGCGTTCTGCAGCACGCTGAAGGAGGCAGGCTATCAGGCAGGTCTTTATACCTATCAAACATGGTTGGAAGACTATTTCACAGATACCCACTTTAATACCGTTCCCAAGTGGGTAGCCCATATCGACAGCTACACCGGCACACTGGATTATGCCGGCGGCACTTGGATGTGGCAGCATAGCTGGGAGGGCAGCGTCAGCGGCATTTCCGGCGATGTAAACCTCAACAAGGCATATATGGACTTCACCGGACATTCCAGCGATACCAGCTTCTTGGCGAGCTGCACCTACTATCCCTCTTATGCCGACGGCACCGCCAACCGGGGTGTAAACATCCGTCAGTATCCCAGCACCAGCTACAGCATCATTGGCACAGCCGCCTCCGGCGACGCTGTGGTGATTACCGGTATTTATTGCAATCCCTCGGGAGAATACTGGTATCAAGTCACCTGCAACGGTACCGTTGGCTATATGCTCTCCTCCCTTGTGGATCTGGGCACTCTGCGCTATGATGACGTTGCCGTGATTGACCCTGTCATGGCAAGCAATCTGGCAGTAGGCAGCACCTACTCCATTTCCGGCCATATAGTGTCCAAGTATAACGATATCGCCTCCGCCTATGTAAAGGTATTCTCCGCCGAAACCACCAGCTCTGCCGTCATGAGCGACAGCGCCACTGTGGAAGGAAAATCCTATCACATGAAAAACAGCAAGCTGGACAAGGCCACCAGCTTTGACGCCTTGGCGGCGGGCTACTATACCTACGCGATTCAAGCCCGGGTCAAAAACTACTACATAAGTGACGGCGAGCTGACCAGCACCGCCAAGACCTTGAATCTATGGATTGCCCCCTTCACCGTGGGCAGCAGCACCATCACCTTGCCGGAAAGCGATGTTTGCGTTCACAGCACCGTTACTGACGCGGCCGTGGCAGCCACCTGTACCGAAACCGGTCTGACCGAAGGCTCTCACTGCAGCAAATGCGGTACCGTCATCAAAGCGCAGACCGTCACCAACGCCTTAGGCCACAAATACTCCAAAGGCGTGTGTTCCCGTTGCGGTGAAAGCTGCGCGCATGAATGGTCCAGCGGTGTCTGCTCCGTCTGCGAATATAAGTGCACCCACAGCTATTCTAACGGTGTCTGCACTGTGTGTGGCGTCACATGTACCCACAGCTATACCGACGGTGTTTGCACCTCCTGCGGCTTGGAGTGCACCCACAGCTATAAAAACGGTGTCTGCACCGTCTGCGGCAGCGCAGAGCCGGTAATTGACTATTATCTGTTCGGCTATATCAATGGCGCAAACTATGCCTGCGAGGAAGACGGCGATAATATCGGCACATACAAATTTGTTGACGGCAAGCTCACCGTTACCTTTACCCAAGCCAGCTATGTTGCCGTAAAGACCGGCGATAATGCCACTTGGTACATGACCAACGGCTGGCTGGGCGAAAACGTCACCTCCGCCACCCTTTATAACACTTCCACTCTGGGCACTCAGGCTAACAAGCTTTATGTCCCCGGAAATCGGGCGGCAACCTTCACCCTGACTGTCAACAGCAACGGCACTGTCACCCTGAGCTATACGCTGGCAGCCTGTAGCCATAGCTGGTCTAACGGAAGCTGCACCCAGTGCGGCGAAAGCTGCCCCCATAGCTGGTCAGCCGGCGTTTGCACCACTTGCGGTCAGCGTTGTATCCATACCTACGCCAGCGGTATCTGCACCGTCTGCGGCACAGCATGTTCCCACAACTGGGTTAACGGAGCCTGTTCCGTCTGCCGTGTGACCTGCTCTCATAGCTGGTCTAACGGAAGCTGCACCAAGTGCGGCATGAGCTGCTCCCATACATGGTCCAACAGCATTTGCTCCACCTGCTTCAAGGTCTGCACTCCCCATACATGGTCAAACGGTACCTGTTCCACCTGTGGCAAGACCTGCACTCATACATGGTCCAACGGCACTTGCTCCACCTGTGGCAAGACCTGCACCCATACATGGTCTAACGGCACTTGCTCCACCTGTGGCAAGACCTGCACCCATACATGGGTCAACGGTGCTTGCTCCACCTGCGGAAAAGCCTGCGCGCATAGCTGGAGCGACGGCATTTGCTCTACCTGCGGCACAGTCTGCGGCCACAGCTTCGTAAGCGGCACCTGCACCGTCTGCGGCACGAAGGCGAACGTAGATTACTACCTGTTCGGCTATATCAATGGCGCGAACTACGCCTGCGAGGAAGACTACGCCCGAATCGGCGAGTACCTGTTTGTGGACGGCAAGCTCACCGTCACCTTTACACAGGACAGCTATGTGGCAGTAAAGACCGGCGACAATGCTACATGGTATATGACCTACGGCTGGCTTGGCACGACGGTCACCTCCGCCACCTTGTACAGCACAGCAATTACCGGCGAACGGTCCGACAAGCTCTTTGTCCCCGGCAACCGTGAAATCACCTTCACCCTCACTGTCAATACGGACGGCACAGTAACCCTAAGCTACACAGCGGCGGAATGTACGCACCAATGGAGCGACGGTGTCTGCGCCGCCTGCGGCAAGATCTGCGAGCATAGCTGGTCTGACCATATCTGCACTCTTTGCGGTATGGAGCTGCCTGTTCCCACCCTGACTCTGAAGAACTACTCCGTATCCTTCGAGGGCGAGGTGCGCTACAACATTTACTACACCGGTGAGAATCTGGACGATATCGCCTTGGCGGATATGGGCCTGATTTCCTGGAGCACCCCCCAGACCGAAGGCACAATCAGCACCGCGGAAGTCACCGTTCCCGGTTCCGTAACCGATGGCACACAGTACATGGTGTGCTCCGCCGGCATCCCTGCCAAGCAGCTCTCGGATAACTGTTATTTCAAGATTTACGCAAAGCTGGCAGACGGCACCTATGTCTACAGCGCGCTCAAGAGCGTCAACGCAAAAACCTATGCCACGGGCCGAATCACCAACTCCACCGACAGCTACATGAAGGCTCTGAGTGTAGCCATGCTGAACTACGGCGCGGCAGCCCAAACCTATTTCGGCTATAAGTCCTACA
>CAZAOL010000042.1:0-10912 GCA_964486785.1 uncultured Oscillospiraceae bacterium | reverse complement strand
GAGGGCAAGCATTGCGACATTTGCGGCGAGGTGCTGGTTGCTCAGGAAGAAGTTCCTGCCACCGGTCATACTGAAGCGGTTGACGAAGCGGTTGAACCCACCTGCACCGAAACCGGTTTGACCGAGGGCAAGTCTTGCGACATTTGCGGCGAGGTCCTTGTGGAGCAGGAAGAAGTTCCCGCCAACGGGCACAGCTATGAAGCGGATGTGACCGAGCCTACCTGCACCGAGGCTGGCTATACCACTTATACCTGCTCCGCTTGCGGCGATACCTACACCGCTGACGAGACGGAAGCTACCGGCGCGCACGCCGATGCTGACAACAGCGGTCGCTGCGATACCTGCGGCTGCCTGATGCAGCCCGCGAAGCTGCACATGGCCTCCATTAGCCTGAAGGGCAACATCGCAATCAACTGCTATATGCTTCTGTCCGACGAGGTTCTCGCCGATGAGACTGCATATATGGAGTTTACCATGACCGAGCGTCCGAGCGTTCAGATCCATGTCAGCGAAGGCAAGCAGACTACGTACAAGGGCGAGACCTACTACGTATTTACCTTTGCCGTCAGCGCGAAGGAAATGACGGATAAGGTGCTCTGCCAGTTCTTCTACGATGGCGGTTCCACCTCCGCCCGAGAGATCAACGTACAGGATTACGCAAATCACGTTTTGGATACCTCCGATAACGAAAAACTGCTGACCTTGGTCAGTGCTATGCTGAACTACGGCGCGGCATCCCAGATCCACTTTGAGTACAACGTTGAAAATTTGGCAAATGCTCAGCTTGACACGCCGGATTACTCCGAAGTGGTTATCGAAGGCTTTGATGCGGTTGGCGGTCAGGGCACGGAGCTGGCAAAGCTCTACTCCGCGTCCCTGATTCTGAAGTCTGAAACTACCCTGCGTTTCTTCTTCCGTGTGGATGAGAGCGCAACGGACTTTACCGTAACTTTGGGCACTCAGGAGCTGGAAGTCATGCAGCGCGGCAGCCTGTACTACGTGGATGTAGTAGGCATCTCCGCTAAGGATCTGGACGAGGAAGTGACCCTCACCATCTATGATGGCACCGACACCACTACGGTATCCTTCAATCCCATGTCCTACTGCCAGGGCGTTTGGAACGATACCACCGGTGCATTCGATGAAGATATGAAGAACCTTGTCGCCGCACTTTATCTGTACAATCAGGCAGCAAACGACTACTTTGAGGAGAATTGATTATGGAAAAGTTTGAATGGGAACCTGAGATTGAGATCATTCGTTTTGGTGCCGCAGACATCGTCACCACCAGCGGCGAGCTGGACGAAGACGAGCTGCCCCCTTGGGTTATCGGTTAATAGGATAGCTCCTGAAGCCGATGGCTGCTTTCCGCAGTTTAAAAGAAGGTGAACACGTGAAGGAACTGTATAACGAGGCTGAATTGGAGATCGTTCGCATGGAAGCAATGGATATCATCACCACCAGCAACGGTGGCTCGCTTGATGATGACGAGTTGCCCCCGATAATTGTGCAATAAATTGGAAATGCCGGTGTCAGCTATGCTGACACCGGCACAATTCCCTGATACAGGATGATACGATGGTCTTCTGCTTGCTGTCGGTTTTTACGGTGAACATCGGAATCAATGTGGTTTTCCGGCAGGACAGTGCAGAATATTCATATGAGGGAAATGCTTCCGCGGATTTAGCGATTCGGGTAACTGATGACAATATCCGACGGGAGCATAAATTTTCGCCGGATGTCTGTGATTCCGTCAACGCCTGCGATGCGATTACTGGAGAGATTTAGATGAAACTAAAATATAAATTTATAGTCCGAAATGTTGCCGGAAACCCTGTTGCCGTTGCTGTCGGTTTGGATAACGAGCGGTTCAACGGAATGATTAAGCTCAATCCCAGTGGAGAGGTAATCTTCCAAATGCTCAATGAGGAGGATATTTCTCTCGATGCGATTACAGCCCGGTTTGCCGCCCGGTTTGGCATTGCGGAAGAAACCGCCAAGCCCGCTGTGCTTGATTTCCTAAACTATCTGCGGCAAAATGAAATGCTGGAAGAATGATTCCGCAGCAGATCCAGATCGAGACGGTAATGTATATGAGTGTGTTTTTGGATGAATATGACTATCTGATCCATTTGGTCAGGTGTGCGATTCGTGACCGGCAGCCCCGGGAGCTTCCGGAAACGCTGAGCTTTGAGACGGTATATAAGCACGGTGTTTTTCACCATGTGGCTAACATTGCTTTCTACAGCGTAAAAAAGCTGAGGGTGAAGCCGGAGGCAGAGCTGTACGCACAATGGGAGGCCTGTCGCGACCGGGCACTTATCCGGGATGTGAACCAAAGCTATGCAAGAGATGAAATTGTCACGGAATTTGAGAAATTGGGAATCCGTTGGCTGGAGGTTCAGGGGACGAGGATAAAAAAGCTTTACCCACAGCCGGAATACCGCACCATGTCCGATATCGACTTTATCATTGATGTGGACAATCTTACCAAGGCACGGGATGTATTGCTTAGCCTTGGCTATCAATGTAAGGAGATAGACGGGGTCGAGGTGAATGGCTTTCGCCCGCCGAATATCCATATTGAGCTGCATACGGAGTATTTCAGCAAAGAACCGGAGTACCGTTCTGCTATGCGCCCACCCTTTGCTTCAGTGGATGCGCAGGGGGAATATGACATCAATGAATTTTTTATCTACAATATGCTCCACATCGCAAAGCATTATTTCATCGGCGGCTGCGGTATCCGCAGAGTGTTGGATGCCTACTATCTGAACCAAAACTACGGTGAGATTATTGATAAAGAATATGTAAGATCGGTTTTAGAGCAAGCAAAAGCTGCCGCTTTTGTACAAGAGCTGGAGGTTCTTGCGAACCAGTGGTTTGGAGAGGAAGAAAAGCCCTCGGAAAGAAGCGAGATGGCAAGCTATATCTTCCAGTCCGGTGTTCACGGGACCAAGGCGAATCTATTTGCCAACCGTCTGCAAGACAGATACGGCGGCACCGGGCGGTTTTCCAAGCTGAAATACTTCTGGCGGCGAATCATCGGGACTAAGAAGTATATGTATGCCACTTATCCCATATTGCGCCGGTGGAAGATCCTGTACCCGTTTTGCTGGCTGCACCGTGCTGTCTACGTGCTTCGCCCTTCCCGCCGGAAAGCGTTGAAGAAGGAAGTTAAGTCAATCATAAACGCAGACCGGAAACAGTAATATAATTGTGGTCAGGCTTGCTGCCCAATGTCATTAAGTTTAGAAAATTTTGTCATTCCGACCGAGGTGCGCCGCGCAGCGGATTCAGATCCTAATGATTGCCGGTGGCAATCATACGACGATTCATGCGCAGCGAGCGGAGGAATCCGTTCTCTAAAAGGGGACTACGGATTGCCACGCGCTTCGCGCTCGCAATGACAGGCTAGCTTAATGACATTGGGCTTGCGGTCTGACCACATTACTTATTATAGAGCCTGAGTTTATCGGGAAAAGCGGAATACGGTGCAATGGTCATATTCCTCTCCGGCCTTTAAGACCGGGGAAGGGAAAGGGGTGCAATTGGGCGAATTGGGGAAGAATTGGGTTTCCATGCAGTAGCCGTGTCGCGGGCCGTAAGCGCAGCCGCCTTTGCCTGGGCGTCCTTCCTCCAGATAGTTTGCGGAATAAAACTGCATACCCGGCAAGGTAGTTTCCACCTGCATAGCAATTCCGGTGGCGGGGGCGTATGCCCGCGCTGCCGGATGGAGCGTGCCCATGTTGCCGCTTATGACGTAATTGTGGTCATAGCCGCCGGCTTGCAGAAGCTGGGGAAAGTCCTCACCGATGCGCGCGCCGATGGGGGTCGGGCTGCGAAAATCCATAGGGGTATTGGCGACCGGCTCTACCGTTCCGAGAGGGATGCTTTCCCCGTCGGTGGGGGTATAGTGTTCCGCGAAGATCTGAACCGTCTGCTCCAATGCACAGCCGGAATCGTGCCCCGCCAGATTGAAATAGCTGTGATTGGTCAGATTGCAAAGGGTATCCCGCCGGGAGGTTGCCCGGTAGCGGATAATCAAGGCGTTGTTTTCCAGCGCGAACCGCACTATGCAGTCCAAATCCCCCGGATACCCTTCCTCGCCGTCAGGGCTGAATAAACGCAGGGCAACAGAGTCCGCGTGGGCTTCTTCAACGCTCCACACCCGATGGGAAAAGCCCTGCCTGCCGCCGTGGAGATGGTTGTTTCCGTCGTTGGCGGCAAGGGTGTAGATATTGCCGCTTAGTCGGAATTGTCCTTTTGCGATACGGTTGGCGTACCGGCCTACGGTGGCACCCAAATAGCCGTCATGGGCAATGTATTCTTCCAAGGTGTCGTAGCCCAGCACCACATCCACAGGCTTTCCGTTGTGGTCGGGAACCAACAGGGAGCGAAGGGTTGCGCCGTAGGTGATGATTTCGCAGGCAAGGCTGCCGTTTTCCAGCTTTATCAGAGATACCGGCTCGCCGTTGGGGGCGATGCCGAAGGGCTTGATATTCGTCATTTGCGATCCTCCTTAAAACCGGGATTCGATTTTCTCAATCATACCATTTGACCCACGGTTTGTCCAATTCTGTTTGGGAATTTTGGTTAAATTCTATGGATGCAAGCTTGCATGAATGTTTTCGATATGATATAAGTAAATATGAGGAGGGAAGAGCATGGAAGAAGAAATGGAAAAAGAGGACGGTTTCTTCACGCGCAAAATCATAGATAATCCGGTCGCGGTTTTGATTATCGCTGTACTTAGTATCGTGATGGGCATTTTCTTCATTGCCACCCAAGGGAGCAACGAGCCAATCCCAAGAAGTGAGGCTCTGAGTTATTCGGGGCGGTTTGACTACTATGATACCGCATGGAGAAACTATCGGGATATTTATTTTGAAGATGGCTCATACTACAGCGTTTCCCCCCATACAGAGTCTGCGGAATTTCGGGAGAAGATGGAAAACCTCCCCAAAGGAACTATGCTGTATCTTGCGGTCAATCCCAATAACGATTATGTGGTGGAAGTCAAAACCGATGAGGAGGAGCTTTTGAATTTTGAAGCTTCTCAGCAGGCATTGGATGAATATGACAACGGCTATATCGTGCTTGGGTTCATTTTCTGCATTACCGGTGCGTTTCTTATCTACTATGTTATTTATTCTAAGGTATATAAGAGAAAAGAGGAAGCACGTCAGGCCGCCAAAGGCACGTGGACAGCACCCCTGCGTGAGTCAGACACCCCGGTCAAAGCAAGGATTTTGCTGGAGACTGAGAAGGCAGGCTACAAGATCTGCTACCGCAGGGTAAAGGCGGTTAATGAGCTTGTGATCAATGGACGTGTGTACGATGAAAAGAAAGGCATCCTGGAGTTCGCCCACAGGCTTTGTGCCACGGTTGACGGACATTCCTTTGAAGCAGGTCTTGATAAAGACGACTGCAGCTACATCATTATGGACGGAACGCTCCTGAAAAGCAAAAAACGTTGGATATAATAAAAGAAGGAAATGTATGAACATACTGGTTTTAATGGGCAGCCCCCGGCTGCAGGGGAATACTGCCGAGCTGTGTAAGCCTTTTATAAAGGAATTAAACGAAAACGGCGCGCAGGTGCGCTATGTGACCTTGGCGGATAGGGATATCAAGCCTTGTCAGGGCTGCTATGCCTGTCAGGAGGTGGGCGGCGAATACGGCTGCGTTCAAAAGGATGATATGCCGGTGGAGGATATTTTGTGGGCTGACCTGATCGTTTTGGCGACCCCCATCTACGCATGGTACTGCGCCGCGCCCATGAAGAACGTGCTCGACCGTCATTACGGGTTCAATAAGTATTACGGCAGCGTGGAAGGCTCTCTATGGGCGGGGAAGAAGGTCGCAATCCTTGCAACCCACGGCTACGATGGCGCGTATGCCACAGACCCCTTTGAGATGGGGGTACAGCGGCTGTGCAAGCACTCTGATCTGACCTATTTGGGAATGTACTCCGTTCGGGACGAGGATAATCTGGCATCCTTTCAGACGGATGAAGCTGTGGAGGGAGCAAAGGCCTTCGCCGGAAAGCTGTTGGCGTGGAAGTGCCAATAACCTATGTTGCAATTGGCTATTGGCTGTGGTACAATATCAGCGGCAATCACTCATACTAAAAGGAGAGAATTCTAATGGAAAAAACAAGCAAAATTTTACTTGCTATTCTGCTGGTGCTGGTGCTGGTTCTGTCTGCCGCCTGCACAAATACCGAGGGAAGCCTGAAGCAGCCCTCTGATGTGAATGGAGATTCCAATGTGGAATCCGGCAACTCCACCGATGGCAATGAGGAAGATGTTGCGCCCGACAACGGTGACGGTACAGATGATACGCAGAACGATGCCGACATGGAAATCACCGTGGAGGAAACGGTTCTGTATGAGACCGACGAGATCAAGGTTACCGCTACCGGCTATGAGGTCGGCTGGATGGGCCCTGAAATCAATGTTTTGATAGAGAACAGCTACGATGTGGATGTTATGGTTTTCGCCGAGGCGGTGTCCGTCAACGGTTACATGATGCCCTATGCCAGTCTTTACGCGGATGTCGCTGCCGGAAAGAAGGCTAATGAGTCGATTTACTTAATGAGCGGTGACTTGGAGCGGTGCGGCATTGAGACCGTTGGTCAGATCCAGTTCTATATCGAGGTGAGTGATTCGGAGACTTGGGATACCTTGGCTGTGTCCAACTTGATTACGTTGACTACCTCGGCGGGGGCGGTATCCGCGCCGGAGCAGACCGGAGATGCGATCTATGAGGATAACGGAATCGCCATTTCCTGTTTGGGACTGAAGGACGATGACGTTTGGGACGGCAGTCTGGTGTTCTTTATGAAAAATGAAAGCGGTCAGCCCATTACCATCTATGCTGAGGATGTCTCGGTAAACGGCTTTATGGCGGAAACAGGAATGTGGTCCGATCTGCGCGACGGCACTATGCTGGTGGACGGAATGATCCTGATGGATCTGGAAGATCTGGAGCTGGATAGCGTGGATGGTGTGGAGGAAATCGAATTCAAGCTGCGTATCATCAACGAAGAAACATGGGATGAGATCGACACCACAGAAATCATTACCCTTACCTTTGAATAAAGCGACAGCCGGCAGCGATTCGCTGCCGGCTTACTTGTTTCATTGACTAGCCGGATAAGTGGCTTTGCAGAAAGGAGGATACGGTCTGCTCATAACGATGGGGTTCACTCAGAAAGCTCATGCCGTGGGCAGCACCGGGGAAGATTTCAAGCCGGCGGTCCGCGCCGCAGGCATCGTAGATTTGCCGGCTCATATCGCAGGGAACAAACCGGTCATCCCCTCCGTGCAGCAGCAAAATTGGCAGGCTTGTGCCCTTCACCGAACGCACAGGCGTAGCTTCATTGAGCCGGAAGTGTCCGTAGATCAATGCCGCCAATCGGCAAAACAGAACCGAGGGCTTGGGCGGAAGCCCCATTTGCTCAGCGACTCGTCCGATGATGGACTCCGGAGAAGAATAGGGGCAGTCCGCTACAATTGCTTTCACCGCTGATGGCAGCGTCAGGTCTGCCGCCATCAGAACCGTAGCCGCCCCCATGGATACTCCGTACAGCACCAGCGGCGTATCCGGGCCGAAGCGGCTTGTGGCGTAGCGGCACCAGCATTGCAGGTCATAGCGTTCCTTAATGCCGAAGGAGATGGTGCTCCCTTCGCTTCTGCCGTGGGCGCGCTGATCGATCAGCAGTACATTATAGCCCAGCTTGATTGCCAAAGGCGCGATGCCGCACATATCCCGCAGAGCGCAGCCCCGGTAGCCATGGAACTGAAGCTGTACCGGCGCGCCGTCCCGGACGTGATAGTAGCGGGCGAACAGCTTTTTTTCGTCCCGTCCGGTGATGGTAACGTGCTCACAGGGAATCTTCTGCAGACGCTCTACGCACCCCTTCAACTGCTCCTCCAGCTTCACATACTGATCTCCAAAAGGGAGAGTGTAGATCTCCTCGCTGCCTCTGGGCGGGGCATAGAAAGCCACCCGGTAAGCATAGTATGCGCCCAACAGTATGCCCAACAGCAGCACCGCTGCTACAATCAGCCAAACCATTCCGTTTCCTCCGCTTGCTGCTTTTTCAAAGAGCATACCCAAATTGGAGCGGTGCTAAACCGGAAGGGAGTGGGATCGTGTTGATATGTCACTCTGAGCGGAGCTGTGCGTAGCACAGCGGAGTCGAAGAATCTACGCATTTACCGACTGCTTAGCAGAGATTCAGTGCGAAGGCTTGCGATAACGGCGGAAATGCTTTGCCCCCTGCTCCGGCGGGAACAGGGGGCGCGTATTATTGGTCTTCGGAGAACAGCTTGCTCATACAGTAGCGTATGATGGAGCTGCGGGTGATGATGCCAATGAAGGTGTCCTTATCATCCACCACAGGGACAAAGTTTTGGGCACTTGCCTGCTCCACCAGATCCTTCATGGAGGTGGTCACCCGGACGGGGATGTGATCCTTCTTTCTGGGGATCTCCATAATCCGGCGGGATTCCGCCTGCCGGATGTCCATGTAGCACAGGTTTTTTAAGCCCCATAGCAGGTCGCCCTCGGTGATCGTACCCCGGTATTCTCCCCGCCGGTTCAATATTGGCAGAGCGGAATAGCCTGCGGTTTCCATTTTTTCCAGAGCTTGCCGTAGAGTATAGTTGTCGTATACATAGGCACAGGTGGCCTTGGGTGTCAGAAAAAATAAGATATTGTTCATGGTCGCTCCTTATCAACTGTCCAATGGCAGCGTTCCTCGCTGCCCCATAGACATTATATCATAGATGTAAGGAGAAATCATCCGAAATTATTGTAAACAAACCATAACGGACGCCAAAATTTTTGGCGTCCGTTTGTGCACTGTATACAATTACCTCGGGAGCTGGAAGGGAGTGCAGTCCAAGGTAGCAAAATAGTCCGCAGGGGTTTCCGCCCGACGGATAAGCTGGAAGCTGCCGTCTGAGCGCAGAAGCACCTCTGCGGAGCGGAGCTTGCCGTTGTAATTGTAGCCCATGGAATGACCGTGAGCACCGGTGTCGTGGATCGCCACGATGTCGCCCAACTGAACCTCCGGAAGACTGCGCTCAATAGCGAACTTGTCGTTGTTTTCGCACAGGCCGCCGGTGACATCGTAGACGTGATCCAAAATCGCGTCCTCCTTGCCCAGTACGGTGATATGGTGGTAGGCACCGTACATAGCCGGGCGCATCAGGTCAGCCGCGCAGGCATCCAGACCCACATATTCCCGGTAGATGTGCTTCTGATGCAGCACCGTGGAGATCAGGTGACCGTAGGGAGCCAGCATGAACCGTCCCAGCTCTGTGAAAATTGCCACGTCATCCATGCCGTTGGGGGTGAGGATCTGCTCATAGCGTTGGCGCACGCCCTCGCCGATGATGCCGATATTGCAGCATGGCTGCTCCGGACGGTAGTCCACGCCAATGCCGCCGGACAGGTTTACAAAGGCAATGTGGGCACCGGTGGCGTTGCGAAGCCGAACCGCCAGCCGGAACAGGTTGGACGCAAGCTCGGGATAATATTCGTTGGTGGTGGTATTGGAGGCAAGGAACGCGTGGATGCCGAAATGCTTCACGCCCAGCTTTTGCAGCCGGTTGATTGCGCCTGCCATCTGATCCTCGGTCATGCCGTACTTGGCATCCCTGGGCATATCCATGATGGTATTGCTGATGGTGAAGGAGCCGCCGGGATTATACCGCAGGCACACCGTTTCCGGCATGGTGTCGGCAATCCGCTCCAAAAAGTCCACATGGGTGGCGTCGTCTAAATTTATGTAAGCCCCCATGTCGTAGGCTTTTTTCATATCCAGCTCGGGGGTCACATTGGAGGAGAACATCACATCGTGACCGGTAACGCCCACGGCCTCCGCCAGCAGCAGCTCCGTATAGCTGGAGCAGTCACAGCCACAGCCCTCCTCCTTCAAAAGCTGGAGGATGTGGGGATTGGGGGTCGCCTTCACAGCGAAATATTCCCGAAAGCCCGGATTCCACGAAAAGGCGGCCTTCAATGCCCGGGCATTGGCCCGGATGCCGGCTTCGTCGTAAACATGGAAGGGGGTTGGAATTTGTGTGATGATCTCCTTCGCCTTGTCCAAGGTGATGAAAGGTGTCTTTTTCATGATTTTTCCTCTTTCCAGTCAAAAATGCCCCATGTCAGTAGACAAAGGGCATGGGACACCCCAAGTCTGCACTCCACCCAATCGGGTGACAGTCCTGCACATATTCTGCGCAGGCCCAGGAAACGGCGTTTGGCACCGGACGTTTCCTTCGGCGGAGCCCCCTTTTCCACTCCGGCGTTTGCCGTGCACGGAGGGTACTGATGGACACCGCGACCTCAGCCATGGTTTCTTTTGGAATTATAGTAGAAAACCGACTGTTTGTCAACTTTTTTTCCCATTCTACCGCGGGTAGACCCGGTGCGGCAAGAAGTAGGCAGATTCTACCGCAGGGATGTGCTATAATGCGGGCATACTCGGAAAGGCGGAATGACAATGAAAAAACGGTTGAAGCTCTCGGAACGGATCCTCCCGGACTATACCCGGGGAGAGGAAATTATGAATATGGTCACTCACATTGTGGGTGGCGGACTGGGCGTGGTTGCGCTGGTGCTATGCGTGATTATGGCGGCGATTCATGGGAATACCTACGGTGTGGTGGGCTCCGCGATTTTTGGCGGCTGCATGATCGCCACCTACACCCTTTCCAGCGTCTATCACGGAATGTACCCCAGCACAGGGAAGAAGGTGCTGCAGGTGCTGGATCACTGCACCATTTATTCTCTTATTTCCGGAACATATACGGTAATCGCCCTATCCGCGCTGCGTCCGGCGTTTCCGGTACTGGGGTGGGGGATGTTTGTGTTCCAATGGGCACTGGCGGCA
>CAZAOL010000041.1:0-11110 GCA_964486785.1 uncultured Oscillospiraceae bacterium | reverse complement strand
AGCACAATATCGAATTGCTTCAAGGTTTTTTGCCCTCCTGTGCTGTACAAACGCAATGAAATGTTGTATAATCATTATACTGTTTTTTTATTATTTTTCAATTGACGCTTTGGCTGATCTTTACAATCAGACTTTCCCAAAATTGGTGGATTTGACATGAAATTTGCATTTTACACCCTAGGGTGCAAGACCAATCAGTATGAAACCCAGGCCATGGAGCAGCTTTTGCAGGAGCTGGGACATACCCTTGGCAGCTTCGCGGAGGACTGCGACGGCTATGTGATCAATACCTGCTCCGTCACCGCGGTGGCAGACAAGAAGGCACGGGCGGTGATCCGCCGCTGCCGGCGGGAGCATCCGCAGGCGGTAATCGGCGTGTGCGGCTGCTACAGTCAGCACGACCCGGAAGCCGCCCAAAGGCTGGGGGTGGATTTGATCGGCGGCAGCGGGCAAAGAGAGCAGTTCGTACAGCAGCTTCTGGATACCGCCGCCGACCGGCAGAAAAGAATTTCCGTGGATGCCGCCCTGCGCCGCAGAGCTTTTGAAGTTCTGCCTGCCGGACGGCTGGAAAACCGCACCCGCGCCATGGTGAAGGTGCAGGACGGCTGCGTCAACTTCTGCTCCTACTGTATCATCCCCTACACCCGTGGGCCGGTGCGCTCCGCCCCCTTAGACACGGTGGTGGCACAATGCCGGACATTGGCTGAGCAGGGCTGCCGGGAAATCGTGGTCACCGGCATCGAGATCGCCTCTTGGGGCTTTGATCTGCCGGGAAGGCCCGCGCCGGACACCCTGATTGAGGAGATCTGCCTTGCCGTGCCGGAGTGCCGGATCCGGCTGGGCAGCTTAGAGCCGAGGATCGTTACCGGGGATTTTTGCCTGCGGCTGCAAAGGCTTCCCAATCTCTGCCCCCAGTTCCATCTTTCCATGCAGTCCGGCTGCGACAGCGTGCTGCGCCGCATGAACCGGAAGTACGATACCGCCCGGTATCTGGAAAGCGTATCGCTTTTGCGTAAGTATTTCCCCGGCTGCGCCATCACCACGGACATGATCGTGGCGTTCCCCGGCGAGACCGAGGAGGAATTCCGGCAGAGCCTTGCCTTCATCCGGCAATGCGGCTTTGCGGATATGCACATTTTCCCCTATTCCCGCCGTCCCGGCACGCCGGCGGACAAGCTCCCCGGTCAGCACGGCAACGAGGTAAAGGAAGCGCGCAGCCGTGCCGCCATCGCGGTGGCGGAGGAAATGAGCCACTCTTACCGGCAAGCACTGATCGGAACGGTGCAAAAAGTGCTCTTTGAGCAGCCGGAGGACGGTCTGTTCACCGGACACGCCCCCAACTATGTGAAGGTCTACGCCCCCGGTCAGAATCTGCACAACCAGATCCACTCCGTAAAAATCACCGGGATATACCAAGACGGCATCCTCGGCGAGCTGACTGCACCACGATAAACGAAGGTATGGACACCCCTCCGGGGTGTCCGAAAGGAAAAATCGACACTTTCGTGCCGATTTTTCCTTTTGTTCGCGTATTCAACGGACACCGCGGGAGCGGTGTCCCTACGAATAATTATTTTGAGACAGCCCCTTCAGTCTGTGGAAAAAACTCCGGCCCGGGAGCACCCATGGCTTCCCCCAGGGGAAGGGGCTGCGCCGCAGGGCTTTTTTACGGCTCTTTTGCCTCCGGCACAAGCACATAGGCCAGCTTCACCAGCAGATTATTCAACGGCAGAAGCACCGCCGTGGCCGTCAAATTGAAGCCGGTGTGGATCACAGAAATGTTCCACGGCTGTACGGGCTCGTCAAGAAAGCCCCAACGGATCACCAGCCCCAAGCCGTAAAAAACCGGCACAAACAGCAAAACCCCCAAAACATTGAACAGCAGGTGCACCATCGCTGTTCTCCGGGCATTTCGGTTCGCGCCGATGGAGCCCATCATGGCAGTGACACAGGTGCCGATGTTCTGTCCTAAGATAATGGGAATCGCCGCGCCGTAGGTCACCGCGCCGGTGGCGCACAGGCTCTGTAAAATACCAACGGACGCGGAGGAGGACTGGATGATTGCCGTCAGCACCGCGCCGAACAGGATGCCCACAACGGGATTGGTAAAGGAGATCATCAGCTTGGCAAACCAGCTCTCCGTTTTCAGGAAGGACATGGAGCTGCTCATTAGCTCCATACCGGTCATCAGGGTCGTAAAGCCCAGCATGACGGTGCCAACGCCCCTCCTTTTCCCGGACCTGCCCATATACAGCACAATACCGATAATGCCAATCAGCGGTGCCAGAGTGGCAGGCTTCAGGAGCTTGATCAGAAAGCTGTCGCCCTCCAAATCGGACAGGGACAAGATCCATGCCGTGACCGTGGTGCCCACATTGGAGCCCATGATTACACCCACTGCCTGCTTCAGCGTCATGATGCCGGAGTTGACAAAGCCAATCACCATGACCGTGGTGGCGGAGCTGGACTGGATCGCCGCGGTGACCGCCGCGCCCAGCAGGAAGCCCTTGAATATATTTGAACTCATTTTCGCCAAAACGGTCTGCAATCTGCCGCCTGCCTGCCGCTCTAACGCCTTCCCCATGATGTCCATGCCAAACAGGAAAAGAGCAAGCCCTCCCAGCAGGGAGATAATTTGAAAGATGTAGGTGGTCATACCATTTCTCCTTACACGGAACTATGCTTATTTTGGCAATATACATTGTAGTTTTATACATGAGGAAGGCTTATATGCGGTTTACTCGATGTGAAATAAAATACGCCACTTAACATTTGCGGCGCAACGTACCGAAAAAAGATTCGTCTGTAATTGTGAGCCTGTCATAAAAGTTGTGTCATTGTTATGAAAGTACCCTTGTAGACCGGCGTCCCCGACGGTCCATCAGCGAAGCTGCTCAGGTTAAGGCCCGTCGAGGACGCCGGTCCCTACTTTTGTTTATCGTGGTGTGACAACACGTGATGGGGCTGTCTCAAAATAATGAATTGCATTGTATCCATTGCATTTTGAGCGGGTTGTGGTATAATAAGGTCACTATCAGGTTCGCCCGAACGAAGCGCGCCGTCACTTCGCTCGAACGAAGAGACATGGGGTGAAATGATGCGATATATAAATGTAAAGCAGGCATCGGAAAAATGGGGCGTATCCACACGCCGGATCCAAGACCTGTGCAAGCGGGGCCAGATCCCCGGTGCCCAGCTTTGGGAGCGGACGTGGATGCTTCCTGCTGACGCGGTATACCCTTCCGCCAAGGATATGAATGAACATATTCCCATGCCCAGAAAAAGCCCTTTCCTGGATATGACCGACCTGTACCATGAACCCGGAACGGCGGACAAGGCCGCCGAAGCCCTGATCGGGCAGCCGGAGGCGAAGGCACTGTTTGAAGCGGAGATCGCATACAGCCGCGGTGATATCGACAGGGTATACGAAAAAGCCCAGTATTTTCTGGATAAGCACTCCGGCTTCTATGCCATCATCGCAGGCGGCATGCTGCTGGGTCTTTGCGCCATGTGGAAAGGCGACATGGAGCTGTTCAAGAAAGCGAAAATGCACATCTGTGAGGCTCCCTGCCGCAACGATCTGGACCGCAGTATTCTGGATCTGGCTCTTGCCGCCACGGATCTGTCCATTCGGGATACCCGGGCGTTCCCGGATTGGTTCTTCCGGGGGTGCTTTTCCATGCTGCCCGCGGACGCGCATCCTGCGGCAAAGGTATACTATGTCAAATATCTGATGATCTACGCTCAGGATGTGGCCATGGATAAAATGAAGCTGGAGGGTGTCGACGGTCTGGGTCTGGTCAAGACCCTGCCCCATATCATCGAGCCCTTCATTGCTCAGGCCATGGTGGAAAAAACGGTAATCGTGGAGCTGTACTTAAGGCTGCTGTGCGCCATTGCCTGCCATAACAGCGGCGATAACCAGCGTGCGACGGAGCATATCGATAAGGCACTGGCTCTGGCACTGCCGGACCGGCTGCTGGGCCCTTTGGCAGAGCACCGCAGGCAGTTGGGCTATCTGCTGGACGACCGATTGGCCCTGATGGATCCGGAGGCGTTGAAGGAGCTGAAGTCCCTTCACAAGCAGCTTCACAAGGGCTGGGCAACGCTGCATAACGCGGTGCTGGAGAAGAGCATTTCCACTGCCCTGTCCGTTCGTGAGCGTGAGGTGGCCCGGCTTGCGGCGTTTGGCTGCTCCGACGCGGAGATCGCCGAACGGCTGAACCTTTCCAAGTTCACCGTCAAGTCTTTGATCTCCATGGCCAAGAATAAAACAGGTGCTATGAAACGGGCAGAGCTGGCGGCGTACATCTGAAAAATCTCCCCCTTTTTTCAAAATTATGGCAGGATGTTTTCTTGACCCATATCCTCTATACTATTGCTATACAGCAATGGTATAGAGGATATTTTTTCATCCGTTTCAAAGGAAGGAGCGTGTGCCATGTGCCAGACCCCATGATAGCCAGAGAGGGTGAGCTTTATAAATCCCTCACCGTAGCCGGTCATGTATTTGAACTGAAATACGGCTACTACGAGGACTGCGAACGGGAGCTGTGCCAGCCTGTGGTCATCTTCCCGGATCTGATTGCCGCGCCTCTATACTGCAAGGACGGATATCCGCTGGTGACACAGATCCAGGACCCCTGTGAGCACTACACCGCCGCAAACGGGTGTGATGATAACTGGTGCGGCGACTGCGTACACTTTTCCGGAGAGCACCGCGAGATCGGTATCTGCCGGTGTGAACATCGAAAAAATCATCCCATAGAGGAGGAAATAACATGAAAATCAAGTTATCACAAAGAGCGGTAAGCATCATCCTTTGCGTTGCTCTGCTTATGGCCTATGTGCCGATGGCCGCTTATGCCGCGGAGGTCATTTCCAACCGGGTCGCCGACCCCTCCACCATGGACGGCTGGAGGCAGATCTTCCTGTCCGATGAGCTGAATACCGAAAACGCCGGCGGTGTCTGGACGGATAAGTCCGTCTTTACGGACGCTTCCGCCTTCTCCGGCACCGGCATCACTCACAATGGCGATAGCAGCTTTTTGGTCGCGCTGTCCGCCATGGCCTCCAACATGACCGTTACCGGAATGTCCAATGTCCCTACCGACACCATGATGATTTTGGACCTGTCCAGCTCCATGTATGACGGCTACGACCGAAACCCGTCCGTCGTCCAGACCATGCTGGCCTCCGTGAACGAGTCCATTGAGAAGCTGCAAAATTTGAATGAGCACAACCGTGTTGGCGTGGTCATCTATTACGGCGGTCAGAACAGGCTTCAATCCGATTCCTCCAACAGTATGGTTTTGCTCCCGCTGGACAGATACAGCGGCACCTCCACCTATCTGAAAGCCAACGTGACCAACGGAAGGCTAATCTCTGTTTCGGTGAGTGCCGGGGTAAAGAACGCTTCCGGCGCAGCGGTTCCCCAAACCACGCGCACCGTTACGGATGTTGCCGGTACATACGCGCAGTTGGGCATCCTCGATGCCATGGATCAGTTGCTCCAGGCTACTACGACGATTCCCGCCGCAGCCGATGTTACAAGAGTTCCCGTTATGATCTTCATGTCCGACGGCGAACCCACCGCCGCGACCCACAAGTACACCCAAAAAGCTGACGCGGGGATGGGCAACAACACCGTCCACATCAGAAGTGCCAACGAGACCGACTTCGTAACGCAGTTGACTGCCGCCTACGCCAAGGAGATGGTAGATGCCCACTACGCGGAAACAGAGCCCCTGTTCTACACCCTCAGTCTGGGCAGCTCCGTCAGTCTTGCTGTCATGGATCCTGCCACCAACACCTCTGACACGATTGATGGCTACTGGACCAAGCTGCTCAGTGACGGCTCCGTAAACATCACCGTCTACAATTCCCCCGACACATGGAGAGATCCTTCGGTGAAAAAAACATACACAGTATCCCAGACTACCGTGAACGGCACTGTGTTCCCTTCCGGCAAGCTTCAGAGAAACTATGTTGATAAAACCTTCACTGCCGCCAACGCGGCTGAGCTGACATCCGCGTTTGACAACATCGTCAATCACATCAGCGTTGTATCGAAATACACGCCCACTCTGACCTCAGGCAACGCGGATCTGTCCGGCTACATCTCCTTTGTTGACAATATCGGCGAGTATATGGAAGTCACGGACATCAAGGGCATCCTGATCAATAACACCCTGTATTCGGGCGAGGATCTGGCGAAGAACTTCGTTGCCGACGGCGGCGATCTGGGCACCTATGATCAGCCCACCGCGCTGGGTGATGAGATGGTCTGGGCGGTTCAGGCCAGACTGGGTCTTGAAAGCGCGGATGCCGCCCGTACCCTGATCGGTCTTGCCTATGAGCACGGTCAGCTCAGCTACACCAGCCAAACCGAATACTCCAACTACATCGGATGGTACGCCAATGCCGCGGGTGAGTTCCTTGGCTTCTGGCATAAGGGCATCACCACCATGCCCGACCCCACCGGCAACGCGGACACCGATCCTGCTTATATCATCAAGTCCTACGGCTATCTGGGCGCGGTGGATGAAAGCCACGGCGTGGAAGCCTCCGATATGATGTATGCCACCGTTCAGGTTCGTGAAAGCATCGCCACCGGCGAGCAGACCGTTGTCTTTGCCGTCCCTGCGGCACTGATCCCCATTGTGACCTATGAGGTCACGCTGGATCAGGACAACGAGCTGTCCGGTCTGACCGTCACCGGCGCGAATCACCCCATCCGTCTGGTCTATGAGGTGGCCCTGAATACACAGATCAATTCCTTCAATCTGAAGGACACCGTCTCCGCTGAATATCTTGCCGCCAACACCGATTCCGAGGGCAATGTCAGCTTCTATACCAACCGGTATGAGGTCGATAACTCCACCGGCTACGGCAAGATCAACACCTATTCCTACTTCAACCCCTCCCGCCAGAACGACAAGTATTACTATCTGGAAAACGCTCCGGTCTACACCGATACCAACGGCACCCTGTACACCGGCAGCACCCAGCCCAAAGGTACCTATTACCGCTCCTATACCGTCTACGAGAAGGACGGCACTGCCCTGAACAAGAAGACTGTATACCGCAGACTTTCTGATGAGGCACTCTCCACCGCCAAGCAGGCAGATAACGGCTCTTGGTACATCGGCGCGGGCAATATCCATGTCAATCTGGACGGCTACACCATCACCAAGACCGAAAACACCACCGGCACCCTGCCGGACGCGAACATCCCCTTCGTGGATGCCAACAACCATTCCGTCGGCGATCTGGGCTACAACTTCATTGTCGGCGCGACACTGGGCAACAACGGCAAGCTCACAATGGCTCCCGAAACCGGCATTGCCCTGAGCAAGACTATGGCGCAAGGCGCGACCGCTCCCACCAGCGCGTTCCGGTTCACCGTCACCAATACGTCCGATGCCGCGGATAACGGCACTTACCCCGCTCAGGTACTCCACGCCGACGGTACGCGGTCCAGTACCGTTGTGCGGTTCAGCGGGGGCAAGGCAACCGTCGCGCTGAATGCCGGCGAGACCGTCTACATTGGCGGCATGACCGGGGATACCACCTATCAAGTGGAAGAAGTGGCCACCTTGGAATACATTCCTCAGGTGAGCACCGTCACGGTAACGCTTGAGCGCGGGGAGATGACCGAGGTGCGCTTCATCAACTCCGACAGAGGCAGCGGCAACCTGACTATCTCCAAGGAAGTCATCCATACGCTGGGCAGCAACTACACGATCCCCGAGGCTAAGTGTTTTACCGTCGATGTGACCCTGAGCGGCGTAGGCGTGGCCAACGCCACCTTCGACGCTGCCCATACGGATGGAACGGTCACCTCTGTGACCACCGACGCGAACGGCAGCTTTACCGTGACCCTAAGCCATGATGAGCAGATCGAGATCTTCGGCCTGCCCGCCGGCACCACCGCGGCCGTCACCGAGCGCGATCCCGGCACCGGCTTCACCGCCGCTTACTGGGAAAACGGAGAGACCGGCGATGGCGTAGTCACCATCCCCGCCGGCTCTACGGCCTCCGTCATCGTTACCAACACCTACGAAAGCGAAGAGGTCAGTCCTGTCAACGTGGTGCTCTACGGCAGCAAGATTTATACCACCGCGGCTGCCGACTGGAACGGCGCGGTCTTTGAATTCCAGCTTCAGAAGTGGACGGAAGACGGCTGGAGCACCGTTGCTGCCGCCACCGCCACGGAAAGCAGCCCCACCTTCAATTTCAACGCGGCCATGAGTGCCGAGAAATTCACCGCTCCCGGCACCTATTACTATCAGGTCATGGAGACCAACGGCGGTCAGACCGTCAACGGCATCACCTACGATGCGACTTTGCACACCTTCGGCATCACCGTTACCGATAAGGACATGGACGGCAAGCTGGAGATCGACAAGGTCACCTCTTACCACAGCGGCCGTGAGTTCAGCAAGAACAGCGACGGCGACTGGCAGATCGACATCACCTTCCACAATCAGTACGATGCCGCCGGTACCGATCTGGTGCTGGATGTGAAGAAGGAGCTGGTCAATCTGTCCGGCAGTCCTCTGGTCGACCTGAGCGGTTTCCAATTCGGCTTGTATGACGGTGATGACCTGATCGCTGTGTCCGACCTGACCGACGGCGTCGGCGAGGCCCGGTTCATCCTGCACTACGAGCTGGAGGACGCAGGTATCCACACCTATACGCTGAAAGAGATCGTACCGCAGAACCCCATCAAGAACATGACTTACACCACCGCTTCTTATATCGTGGTCGTGGAGGTCACGGATAACGCTGACGGAACCACCTCCGCCGCAATCGTCAGCATCGATGGCGAGACCGACTACGCAGCTCCCGTATTTACCAATATCTATAAACCCCATGAGGCAGAGCTGGAGATCGACTTCGTGAAAAAGAAGCTCACCGGTCGTGATCTGGTGCCGGGCGAGTTCACCTTCGAACTGCGGGGAACCGACCGCTCCATCACCGGCACCAACGACGCGGAAGGCAACATCATCTTCGAAGAAACGCCGGTCTTTGACAAGGTTGGAACATGGTTCTTCGATTTGGCGGAAACCAGTACCGACGGCAAGGGCGTGACCACCGATAAGACCGTGTATAACATCACCGTCACGGTCACCGATAAAAACGGTCAACTGGTGGCTGATCACCACGTTCTGAATGTGGTTGAAGAAACCGTTCTCTTTGAAAACACCTACACAGCGAAGGAGACCTCCTACACCGTCGGCGGCAAGAAGGTTCTGAAGGGCAGAGTGCTGCTCAATGATGAATTCACGTTCGTCCTGACCGATGAAAACGGCGAAGTCATCGATGAAACCAAAAACTTCACCAACGGCACCTTCTCCTTTGCCCCCATCTCCTTCACCAAGGACGGCGTATACACCTATACCGTGTCCGAAAAGGCCAATAGCAGCGCGGCCTACGGCATCATCTATGACACCACCGTGTATAAGGTGACCGTAACGGTTATCGACGATCTGGAAGGAGATCTGGCGGTGTCCGATGTAACCGTCACCGGCGGTGAGACGGATTCCATTACCTTCACCAACAATTACGTTCCCGATTCCACCTCCGCGCAGATTTCAGGCAAGAAGATCCTGAACGGCAAGGTTCTCAATGCCGGCGACTTCAGCTTCGAACTGTACGAGTCCGACGGGAACTGGACAGAAGGAGATAAGCTGGAGACCGTGCAAAACGGTGCAGACGGCAGCTTCACCTTCTCTAAGATCGACTATGATACCGCGGGCATCTGCTACTATCTGGTCAAGGAAGTCAACGGCGGTCAGACCGTCGACGGCGTCATCTATGACGATACGGTTTACCGTGTCAAGGTTGAGATCACCGATGATTTGCTGGGTCAGCTCCATGCTGCCATCCACATCTACAACAGCGACGGTATCCCCCGGCAGGACATGGAGTTCGTGAATATCTACACCGTTACCGGAGATGCCAATGTAAAGCTGGAGGGCACCAAGACTCTGAAAGGCCGCGATCTGGCTGATGGTGAGTTCACCTTCGAGCTGTACGCGACCGACGAGAGCTTTGCCGTATCCGGCGAGCCCATCCAGACGGCGGTCAATCAGGGCAATAAATTTGAACTGAACCTGAGCTGCACCGCCGACGATGTGGGCACTACCCGCTATTATGTAGTCAAAGAGCAGAACGCCGGCGAGACCATCCGGGGCGTGACCTATGATGATACCGTCTACCGCATCACCGTGGATGTCACCGACAATCTGGAGGGCCAGCTTGCATACACCCTTGATATCCGCACAAGTCAGGGCATCCCTCAGGAGCGCGTGACCTTTGAGAACACCTTCACCCCCGATCCGGACAACGTGACTGTGAATATCACCGCCCAAAAGACGGTCAAGAATATCGGCACCGAGTCCATCGGCCCTGAGGGCTTCGAGTTCCTGCTGGAGAATATGACCGTCGGCGGTATTAAGTCCGCAAAGTCCAATGCCGACGGTCAGGCAGTCTTCACCCTCACCTTCACAAAGGATGACATCGGCAAGATCTATACCTACAAGCTCAGCGAGGTCAACGGCGAAAAAGCCAATGTGGAATACAGCACGGCGGTCTATAACATCACCGTTGCCATTGAGCTCAATGAGGAGAATAAGCTGGTTGCCGCCATCATCAACAACGGTGCCGAAGTAGCAGAAGCTGTGGCAGAGTTCGAAAACATCTACAACTATACACCTTCCGGCAATCCCAAGACCGGAGACGCGGGGCTGGAGCTGTGGATCTCTATGCTGGCCGTTAGCTGCGGCGGCGTGATCACCCTTATCGTATACGGCAACAAGAAAAAAGACGAGGAATGATCGCTCCATGACCCTCCGGCACAATTAACGAAACAGCCCCCTTAGACGGCACCGTCTAAGGGGGCTTATTCTGTCAAAAAACCTCTGGCGCGGCAGCGCCCTTGGCTTCCCCCGGGGGGGAAGCTGTCAGAAATGACCGGAACGGGCATTTCTGACTGAAGGGGAATGTGGGCAAAGAAGTTATGATTTTACATAGTTTTAGACCTTTTAAGAACCCTTAGATTTCGCCGTTCCCCTTCCGACCCGGCTGCGCCGGGCCACCTAAT
>CAZAOL010000040.1:6216-11201 GCA_964486785.1 uncultured Oscillospiraceae bacterium | reverse complement strand
GCTGTGCTACCTATTTTGAGTCGTTCAAAAAATCCTACAACAACTTGACACCGTCTGGGCAGTTAAAAAAGATTGCATGGACATTACGCATATGCTATACTAAATATGAAGAAGGCCAACAGACAAAACGCAAGGGAGGAAAAGCTATGAAACTTCGTAAAGCAATGGTATGGATCGCATGTGTGCTGCTTTTGCTTGGCTTAGCAGGCTGCAGTGCCCAAAGCACCGCCGGCGACACGATGTCCGGCAATCAGCTTGTCAAAGAGGAGGTTACTACGGACGCGGAAAGCTCCTCCGTTTTGCCGGAAAACCGCAAGCTCATTCAGACCGTCAATATGTATGCTGAAACGGAAGATCTGGATACAGTGCTTCAGCAGATCGACAGCCGCATTGCACAGCTTGGCGGCTATGTGGAATACTCTAATGTGCAAAACGGCAGTGCCTACAGCGGAAAACGGTACCGCAGCGCGAGTATTACGATTCGTATTCCTGCCGAGGATCTGGATGCCTTCATCGATGAGGTCGGAGAGGTTTCCAACATTGTTTCCTCTCAGAAAACGGTGGATGATGTTACGCTGAAGTATGTGGCGACGGAGAGCCGCATGAATGCACTGCAAGCAGAGGAGACCCGCTTGCTGGAGCTGATGACCAAGGCAGAAACTTTGGATGACCTGCTGACTGTGGAAGAACGGCTGACCGATGTACGCACGGAGCTGGAGCAAGTAACCTCTGCTCTAAAGGTGTATGATAATCAGGTGGATTTTGCCACCGTCCATCTCAGCGTTGAGGAAGTGACGGAGTTTACCGAGGTCACCGAGCCGGAAACTGTATGGGAGCGGATCGGAACAGGTTTCATGAAGAGCCTGAAGGGCGTGGGCAACTTCCTTGTGGAGCTTTTCGTGTTTGTGATCGTGGCCCTTCCCTATATAGTCATGATCGCGGTGATTCCTTTGGGAATTATATTGATCATTCGGCTGAACAAGCGCAAGAAAAGCAAAAAGCTGGCAGAAGAAGAGGGGACGGAGAATCCATAAATAGATCAATAAATTGCCCGGTTGAGGCTTTTGGCTGCTGAGCAAAAAAATATCCGCCTGGAGAGATCCAGGCGGAATTTTTATGGAATTAGCCCAATGAATTGCGCCGTGGAGCGCGTATTCTAAGGGTTAGGCGTGGTAGTTGATAACCTTTTCGAACTTTTCTGCCACAAGGCTTGCGCCGCCGATAAGACCGCCGTCAATTTCCGGCTGGCTCATCAGTTCGCCCGCGTTCTTGTCATTCATACTGCCGCCGTAAAGGATACGGACATTTTCCGCCACATAGCCAAAGACTTCACGGATCGCTCCCCGAATGGCCGCGATGGTACGGTTGGCATCCTCCGCGGTAGCGGTCATGCCGGTACCGATGGCCCAAACAGGCTCGTAGGCGATAACCACGTCCGTGATCTGAGCGGAGCTTACGCCCTTGAGCGCGGCCTTGGTCTGCATACAGACCACCTCATTGGTGATGCCGGTCTGCTTCTGCTCCAAGCTCTCGCCTACACAGACAATGGGCTTGAGTCCCTTCTCCAACGCCTTCAAGGTCTTCTTGTTGACGGTTTCATCCGTTTCCCCAAAATACTGACGGCGTTCGGAATGGCCAAGGATCACATATTCCACACCCAGCTCCTTCAAGCTGGCACAGTTGGCCTCACCGGTGAAGGCACCCTTATCCTCAAAGTGGACATTTTGGGCACCCAGCTTGATGTCAGTACCCTTGAGCTGCGCCGCGGCGGCAAACAGACTGACCGTCATGGGACACACGACTACTTCCACATTGGTCTTGGGCTGGATCTTCTTCAGCTCCTGCAGCAACGCAACGGTTTCAGCGGGCGTTTTGTTCATTTTCCAGTTGCCCGCGATCATGGGTCTTCTCATGCTGCTTCCCTCAGATCAATACAGGGTCTTGCGGATCTCTACATTGCCGCTGGGGCAGTGATTCTTGCAGTTGCCACAGTTGGTGCACTTATGCTCATCCTTGGTAACGCCGGTGACGATCTTACCGGTGGAGCTTGCGCCGATACGGCTGGCACCCGCGTTTATCATAGCCACAGCATCATCATAGGTGCGGACACCGCCGGAGGCCTTAACGCCCATATCGGGGCCAACGGTCTCACGCATAAGACGGATGTCTTCCACGGTAGCACCGCCGGTGGAGTAACCGGTGGAGGTCTTGACAAAGTGCGCGCCGGCCAGCTTGGCAACGGTGCAGGCCTTGACCTTCTCTTCGTCGGTCAGCAGGCAGGCTTCGATGATGACCTTAACGGTGGCACGGCCCTTGACCGCGTTGACAACGCCTTCGATATCTCTCTTGACCAGCATCCAGTCGCCGGACTTGATGGCACCGACATTGATGACCATGTCGATCTCCTTCGCGCCCTTAGTCGCGGCATCGGCAGCCTCAAAGGCCTTGGTCTCGGGGGTGCAGGTGCCGAAGGGGAAAGCGATCACGCAGCAGGGGGTCACGCCGGAGCCTTCCAACTGCTGTGCTACGTACTGGATGTAAGAGGGGTTGACGCACACGGAAGCGGTGTGATACTTCTTAGCCTCGTCGCAGATCTTGCGGATGTCGCTGACGCTGGCTTCCGGCTTCAGGAAGGTGTGGTCGATGTATTTTGCCATATCGGCAGGGTTATTGCCACCGGCAGCAGGTGCGCTGACCTGCGTGCCATACTTGGCGCAAATCTCTTCCGTCACCTGACGGATGATTTCATTAATATCCATAATCGGTTCCTTTCGTATTCTTATTTACGGGCCTCTTCGGCGATTTTTGCCGTAGCGGTCAGGCCCAGACGGGTCGCGCCCGCTGCCAGCAGAGCTTCCGCCTGCTGCAGGGTCTTGATGCCACCGTCAATCTTGATGCCCACATTGCGGCCCAGGATCTCATAGGCGAGGGTCACATCCTCAACTCTCGCGCCGTGTCCGCTGAGCATATTCTGGATCTTCACATAGTCCGCGCCGCTGGAGCGGATCATGGTCAGAACGGCACGCTTTTCCTCATAGGTGTAGAGGGAATGTTCGAAAACTGCCTTGATCTTTGCCTTGCCGGCAGCCATACGGACAATCTCCTCCAGCTCCCGCTGGGCAAAATCCAGCCGTCCGGATTTGATGGCCAAAACATTCAGTGCCACATCGATTTCTGTGGCTCCGTTTGCCATGCACTCCCGAAGCTCTGCCAGCTTTGCCGCCTGAGACATACAGCCATGGGGGAAGCCGATAGCCGTGCCCACGCTGACGGGGCTGCCCAAAAGGGCTTCCTTAGCGGCGGGGACATAGTAAGGCGCGACACACACCGCCGCCACGGAATATTTCCGTGCCACGGCACATTCCGCCTGGATTTTTTCCAAGGTGGTGTCCGGATTCAGAAGGGAATGTTCCAAATGGGCAACCACATCCGTGCCGGTTACCAAGCCCTGACAGGGCGCGGGGGCAGCATCCATGTGAAAGTATTTAAGTACCTGCCGCTCAACTTCTTTTCTGATCGCTTCAATATCCATTTTAGTGATACTCCCTTATCTCGCCATCGCAGTTTACGTGGTCAATGACACCGCAAATGGTCTGATCGGCAATGCAGTGATTGCCCAGCAGCATATTTGCCGCGCCGCCATCGATAGCCACCAGCACCGTATCTCCGATGCCGGCATCCGCCACGTCAAACACAATGGCATGATTGCCGGTCAGGTTGCCGTCATCGTCAATGTAGTCGACGATCATCAGCTTCTGTCCGGCGTAGCCGGGATCTTTGATTGTGGAAACAACGTTTCCTACAACTCTGGCCAGCTTCATCCCAGCTTGGGCAGGATGGCCTCCACATCATCGTGGGGAGAGGGAATAACATGGCAGCCGTACAGCTCGCCAACACGCTTTGCGGCGGTAGCTCCGGCATCCACAGCAGCCTTAACCGCGCCTACATCGCCACGAACCATAACGGTGACCAAACCGGAACCGATCTGCTCTTTGCCGATCAGATGAACATCCGCTGCCTTGACCATTGCGTCGGCGGCTTCGATAGAGCCAACCAGACCACGGGTTTCGACCATACCAAGTGCTAACTTCATTTTTGTTTCCTCCAATTATTCAGGTTTTATTGTTAAGTTATAAGAATCAATGAATCCGGTGATGGCGGCATCCGCAGGAACCCGCGCGCGGAACATCCTGCTTGCCTCCTTTGAGCCGATCAGGTAGACAAAGTCACCTGTACCGGCCTGTCTGGTGGAGTCCGCCGCCACAATCATTTTTGTTTTTTTGCCTTTTTCGATTAGCTGTACCACCAAAAGGGGGATGTTTTCCAAGCCCTCCTCTTTTACCGTGGACACAACCTTGCCGACGACTTCTCCAATATACATAGCTTAGCCGAGGGTGGGAAGAATGGCCTCCACATCGTCATGGGGAGAGGGAATGACGTGGCAGCCGTACAGCTCGCCGACCCGCTTCGCGGCGGTAGCACCGGCATCCACAGCGGCCTTGACCGCGCCCACATCGCCACGGACCATAACGGTGACCAAGCCGGAGCCGATCTGGGTCTTGCCAATGAGATGAACATCTGCTGCCTTGACCATTGCGTCAGCCGCTTCAATGGAGCCGACCAGGCCACGGGTCTCTACCATACCAAGTGCAAGTTTCATGTTTGTTATCTCCTTTCAAATTAGCCCAAAGTGGGGAGAATGGCTTCCACATCGCCGTGGGGAGAGGGGATGACATGGCAGCCGTACAGCTCGCCAACACGCTTCGCGGCGGTAGCTCCGGCATCCACAGCGGCCTTGACCGCGCCCACATCGCCACGGACCATAACGGTAACCAGGCCGGAGCCGATCTGGGTCTTGCCGATGAGGTGAACGTTTGCTGCCTTGACCATGGCATCGGCTGCTTCGATGGAGCCGATCAGGCCGCGGGTCTCGATCATGCCTAATGCTTCTTTCATTTGTAAAATCCTCCGTTTTTATAATTTAT
>CAZAOL010000040.1:0-6116 GCA_964486785.1 uncultured Oscillospiraceae bacterium | reverse complement strand
TCGATCATGCCTAATGCTTCTTTCATTTGTAAAATCCTCCGTTTTTATAATTTATTTTGAATTTTTAACAGGTAAAAAGGGATGCTTAATAAAGACTTCTGACCATATCGGGGTGCGGGGACGGAATCACTACACTTTCAGAGAGCATACCGTGAGCCTCGGGTACGTTTTCTCCCGCGGACACTGCCGCGCGGACTGCTGCCACCTCACCGGTCATGGTGATAAAGCTCTTGCCGCCCAAGCCTCTGCCCAGACGAATGTCCATTAGCTGCACATCCGCCGCCTTCACCGCCGCGTCTGCTACTACCACTGCGGCGCAGAGACTGTATGCCTCCATGACGCCAACAGCGGCAACCCTGCCGATCTCGTTGCAGGCATTGATAGCCTTGGGCACCTGCTGGTGGACATGAGAGATGACCATGCTGTCGACCAGCCGCTGGCCTGCGGTAGCTTTACCTGCCGCGACACTCTCCTGCACCGCCGCCACCTCGCCGGTAACGATCACGATGTACTTACCGGCACACACGCTCTGTGCTGCCACAAGCTTCACCGTCGCGGCCTTCAGCATGGCGTCACCCGCATTTACGCCAATCGGGATGGAATTGGTCTCAATCATTCCCAACGCATTCATTTGGATGACCTCCTGATCTCAATGTAGTGGTCGGTGATTTCCGTCACCGTGCCGGAGATGCTGGCGTGCATCTTAACTCCCAGCTTCTTCTCGCCGATATCGGCAATTAGCTGATTTTTGCGTACCTTATCTCCTACGCTGACCTTCGGCTCACTGGGCGCGCCCACGCCCATCTTCAGGGCAATGCGGACACAGTCCGTGGTGAGGGGCTTATCCTGCAGCGGAGCGGGAACATCATACTCACTTACGCCCAATCGGGCGATCAGCCGGGAAACAGGCACTTTCTTGTTCTCCAAACCGCCGTCCACCTCGCCAAACACTTCCTTTCGGGCACGGATGCCCTTGGACAGCATGGCGGATTTCAGGGTCTGCATGACCTTGGAAGGCTTCAAGCCGAAGTTGCAGGCGTAATAGGTGCACAAGCCGCAATCACAGCAGGAGAAAATGCCGTTATGATCACCCAGCAAATCTACGCCGCTTGCGATGGAACGCATAGCCTTGTGGGGCTGGACATTCAAGCCCAGCGCGTTTCTGGGGCACATCTGTGTGCACAGAGAGCACTGGCAGCACACTGCCATCACCATCCGCAGGTTGATCTCCTGAGATTTGGTGGCCAGCAAGGGGTGATCCTTGGGGATCGCCAGCAGGCCGCCGGTGGTCTTAGTCACGGGAATGTCCAAGGTGTCCACCACTCTGCCCATGCACGGGCCGCCAATGATATAGTGGCAAGGCTCTGTAGTGCCCCCCGCCGCGTCAATGAGTTCCTTGAGGGAGATGCCCACAGGGACGCTCAGGGTGACAGGCTTCTTCACCGCGCCGCCCACGGTCACCAGCTTTTCTGTGACCTTTTTGCCATCCATGGCAAGGGCGATATTCCGCAGGGTGCTGACATTGCAGACCACCGCGCCCACGTCCAAGGGCAGACCGCCGGTGGGGACTACTCTGCCGGTGACCTCATAGACGATCTGCTGTTCATCCCCGGCGGGATAATAGCCCTCCAGAAGATGAAGCTGTACATCGTCATATTCCTTGATGGCGTTTTCCAAAGCCGTTACCGCGTCATGATAATGGGCTTTCAGACAGATAACGGCATATTTTGCGCCGGTGAACTCCTTTACCGCCCGGATCCCCTTGACTACGTCCGCGGCATAGTGCTGCATGACTAGCTGATCCACCCGGAGAAGGGGCTCACATTCCGCGCCGTTGGCCAAAACATACTCAGCTTTACAATTGATTTTTACATGTGTGGGAAAACCCGCGCCGCCGGCGCCGAGAATACCGGCATCGCAGACAAGCTTTGTCAGTTCCATGGGCTTAAATAATGCGGAAGTCACCCTTGAGCACACAGCGTCTTGCCCGGGTGAAGGACTTTGCGCTGGTCAGACCCTCGCCGGTAGGCGTGGCAATGGTCAAGGTGGTGTAGCCCTCGCCGCCAAAGCCCAGACCGGAATAGGACGGTGCGTTCTTTACGAAGATGGTGGTGTTCATCCGTCTTGCCGCCCGGGACATATTGTGAATATTGGTGGAATGGATCATGGCAGAGTGCTGGCAGCCGTGCTCCGCACGGAAGGCCTCGTCCAAGGCTTCATTAAAGTCCGCCACACGAACCATGCCCAAAACGGGCATCAGCATCTCCACTTCCACAAAGGGGTGGTACCGGTCTACATCCGCAATGATCAGCACAGGATCGCCGGTGAAGGAAACACCGCTCTCTTTGAGAATGTAAGTAGCGTCATGACCGACGAATTTGCGGTTGATGACATACTTGCCGTCCTTATTGATCAGGACGGTACGGATGATCTTGTCAATATCCTCGCCGTAGACCCGGAAGGCTCCGTGCTGCTGCATGGTGTTCATCAGCGCGTCGGCAATGGAATTGACCATGAAAACTTCCTTTTCCGCAACGCACAGGACGTTGTTATCAAAGCTTGCGCCATCCACAATGTGCTTGGCGGCCTGAGGGATGTCCGCCGTTTCGTCAACGATAACGGGGGGATTGCCCGGGCCTGCGGCAACGCACTTCTTGCCGGACTTCATGGCGACTGCCACCACCGCCTCGCCGCCGGTAACGGCAAGCATCTTGATGGCCTTGTGCTTCATGATCACATCCGAGGTTTCCAATGTGGGCTCTTTGGGAGCGGTCAGCAGACCGTTGGGGCCGCCTGCGGCCACGATCGCCTCGTTGAGAAGCACCATGGCTCTTTGGGAGGATCTTTTGGCTGCGGGGTGGGGATTGAATACCACCGCGTTGCCCGCCGCGATCATGCTGATGGAGTTGTTGATGATGGTGGCAGTGGGGTTGGTGGAGGGGGTGATGGAGCCGATGACACCGTAAGGTGCTGTTTCCACCAAGGTCAGTCCGTCATCGCCGCTGTACGCGGTGGGATGAAGGTCCTCAATGCCGGGGGTCTTGTTTGCCGCCAGAAGATTTTTGGCAACCTTGTGATGGACCTTGCCGTAGCCGGTCTCCTGATTCGCAAGGATCGCCAGTTCCTCGGCGTGCTCTCGCGCGCAAACACGCATCGCCTCAACAAGCCTGCCACGCTCTTCCAGACTCATGTCCATGAGCTGCTGCTGGGCACGGATTGCCGTGTCGATGGCGTCCCGCACATCGTCAAACAGGCACTGGGCACTACCTGCGTTCGCGCTGTAGCTGCCCGTAGCAAAGCTGCTGACGGTCTGGGCCGCGATGCTTTGGATCTGCTGTTTTGTCAATGCCATACGCTATCCTCAACCTTCCTTTGTAAATTTTTCAAAAATACGCGTTCCGCCTAAATCGACGGAATCGATGATTGCTACGATACTCTGATCCACAGGCTTATTCTCCGTCACACAGGTCTGACGGGAGGAGCTGCCGCCAACCAGCATCACCACTTCTCCCTGACCGGCACCAACGGCATCGATGGCAACCAGCAATCCGCCCTTTTCCTGCCATGTTTCAATGTCGATGGGCTTGACCAGCAAAAGCTTCAAGCCATGGAGCTTTTCCGCTTTGTTGGTGCTGACTACGGTTCCTTTCACTCTTGCTAATTGCATATCGTCTCTCCTTCATACTGCACGATGACACCGCTGGTAAGGAGGGCATCCCGGGCAGCGGGTGTAATGATGGTACCCACTCGGGCATGAATGGTTTTGTCTTTTCTCTCGGCGGCGGCAAGAACATCCGCCTCGGTGATCAGGCTGTTTTGCTTAGCCGCGGCCGCGTCACCTTTATAGTAGGGACAAACGGTCACTTGCATCTGCCGCAGAGTTTCAATGCCGGAGGCGACCCCTTCTAAGAAGGTGTTGCGCTTAAACTGGGGGGGATCAAAGTCCAAATACAGCCGCACATCCTTCTTCCAGAGAATGCTGCGGATCATAAGGTAGGACAGAAAATCCTGATCCTCGCCCCGGGCGATCTTGTTCAGAAGCTCCAGCTTGGGCCCTACCAGCACCACAGTCTTGGCGGCAGTGATCTTTTCCGTCAAGCCGGATTCTCCCAGCTCAGAGAGGAAGAGGGTGCTTTCATCCTCCAGCGCGCTGTCCTGCGTGATGCTCACGGGGGTATAGCCTTCACCGAACTGGGACTTGAGAAGCTCCTTCAGCTCCTTGGGATAGGCCAAGGGTGCTGCCAGCAGAACCAGAACCCGTTCGGGATTCTGTTTCCTTCGCTCCATAATGGCAACCCTGCGGACAACTTCCTCCACAATGGCATCTATTAACTTGTGTAAAAGCTCTCTGTTCATAAATAACCTCTACACAGCCGTCTGAAATTTAGGGAAGTACCTCCATCATAGGACTGCCGCCCATGGCGATGCAGTTCGCCTCGTCGGTGTCCACGTGTACTTCCATATCGTGTCCCTTTCCTGTGCGGACCACCACATGGTCAAATGTTACGGAACGCGCGCCCTCGCTTCTGAGCCGGACAGACTGACCGTCCTTCAGCCCGAAAAGCTCCGCCTGCTCCTGAGAAAGGTGGAGATGCCTTGCCGCCACGATAACGCCCTCGGAAATCTCCACAGTCCCTGCGGGGCCTACCAGCTTGCAGCCGGGTGTGCCGGAGGTGCTTCCGGACATCCGGACAGGCGGCCGGATGCCAAGGGCAAAGGAGTCCGTCATGGAGATCTCCACCTGAGTATCCTTCCGCTCCGGCCCGAGGACCCGAACCTTCTTCAGCTCGCCCCTAGGCCCGACAACGGTCACCTGCTCCTTGCAGGCGAACTGACCGGGCTGAGAAAGCATTTTTAAGATTTGAAGCTGATAGCCTGTGCCGAACAGCTTCTCCACGTCCGCCCTGCACAAATGAATATGCCGGGCAGAGGATGCCACAGGGACATAAATCCTGCCTGTTTTGCGGAAGATCTCCTGAGAGACCGCGAGCTGTACACTTCTTTGTACCGCCGCTTTATCCATTGTTCATCACCTGCTTCTTTATGATTCCCTCATAATAGGTCTTGGCAATAATGGTTTCCACGTCGTCCCGGGTAGGCCGCACGACATTGGTTTGGGTCGCGGTGTCCTCCATGGCATGCTCCGCGATCACGCTAATGTCCTTCATATCAAATTTGGTGTCGCACAGCGGGGGAATCTTCACATCCTCGATCAACCGGCGGACTGCTTCAATGGCCTGCTTGGAGGCTTCATCCACGGTCATGTGGTCAACCTTCTCGCCCATGGCCTGAGCGACCTCCGCTAACCTGCCCATGCAGTAGGGGCGGTTGTATTCCAGCACTCTGGGCAGCATGATGGCATTGGCAAGGCCGTGGGGGATATTATAGAAGCCGCCTAGCTGATGAGCAATGCCGTGCACCAGTCCCAGACCGGCGTTGGAGAAGGAAAGTCCCGCCATATATTCCGCCCAGCACATATTCAGACGGGCGTCCATGTCAGAGCCGTCCTTTACCGCGTCCCGCAGGGAATTGGAAATCAGACGGATGGCTTCCATCGCCAAAGCATCGGTAAAGGGCGTGTGAGTATTGCATATGTAGGCCTCGATGGCGTGAGTCAGCGCGTCAAGACCGGTTGCCGCCGTAAGGGAGGGCGGCATACCCACCATAAGCATGGGGTCATTGAGGGCAATATGGGCAAGGCAGTGGGTGTCTACCATGAGCATTTTCGTTTTGGTCTCCTCGTCGGTGACCACATAGGCGCGGGTACATTCAGAGCCGGTGCCAGCGGTGGTATTTACCGCGATAACCGGTGTGCCACGCTTTTGGGATTTGTTGTAGCCGTTGTAATCCTGAATCCTGCCGCCGTTGGCAGAGAGAATGCTGACCGCCTTTGCTACATCGATGGGTGAGCCGCCGCCGACGGCAATGATGGCGTCGCATTGATTCTGCTGATAGAAGGAAAAGGCTTCGTTGACAATGCGTACAGAGGGGTTGGGTTCAACCCCGTCATAAACCATATAATTTATATTGGCATCGTCCAGAATCGCTGTGACCTTGCCGGCGATTCCGGTCTTAATCAAGCCCTTGTCTGTAACCACCAGAATTCGCCCGGCATT
>CAZAOL010000039.1:0-11228 GCA_964486785.1 uncultured Oscillospiraceae bacterium | reverse complement strand
GCTATCGTCCAGCCATTGAAGCATACAGCCCTGCTGCACGTTCCAGCACCGGGTAGTACCCAGCACCCGAACGGCGTTTCCCTCATGGGTGTCGATCAAGATCAGCTCAGCCACGCTGTCGTTGTCCGGCTGCTTCCACGCGTTCTCCACCCGGTTGCACAGCACATACCGCCCGGTGGGATCCCACGGGCATTTGTCATAGTAGCCGAAGAAATATTCATATTCATCCTCAGGGGTCAGCCGCCTGATTGCCCCCTCGCTTTTGAGCTTGGGAGATACGGCGTACATCCCCATCTGATACACACGCTTAATGCCCCGCTTGATGCCGGGAAAGCTCTGGAGAACGCTGTTGATCTTCTGTTCCAGCTTACCCATTTTTCTTCTCCTTCCCGGCCTTGTTCCGGGGATCGAATTTTTTCAGCACGTAAAACAGCCTGTCCATGACCTTGGGCGGAATGTACGCCAAGGTCAGCGGCACCAGCAGATACACCCGCTTATATAGCGGAATCTTGTTGATCTTATAGCCCTTTTTCCGAACACGGTAGTCCACCAGCCGGTAAGCCCTGCTTTTGCGGGTATTGTAGGAATCGTTCCGGCGGAACAACACCAGCGGCTCCTGAATATTGTAAAATTTATATCCCGCCGCCATGCCGCGAAACCACAGATCGTAGTCCTGCACCACCCGGAAATCCTCGCAATAGTTGCCGATCTTGGCGATATCGGCTCTGCGGAACATGACACCGGGGTGCATCACCGCATCCACCTTGGGCATCATGGCATAGATCTCCTCGTTGGTCTCCGGGAACAGGCGGAGCTGCTCCTCCTTGCCGTTCTCATCGATGTACCGGCCGATACAGCTTACGAAGCTGTAATCCGGGTGGCTGTCCAAAAATTCCACCTGCTTTTGAAACCGGTCCGGCACGGAAATATCGTCCGCGTCCATTCGGGCGATATATTCCCCTTGGGCAACGGCAAGTCCCCGGTTCAGGCTCTTGGTCAGACCCATATTCTCTTTGTTTTCCAGCACGATTACCCGGCTGTCCTTCCCGGCATATTCCTTTAGCAGCGCGCCGGAGCCGTCTGTGGAGCAGTCATTGATCACAATCAGCTCAAAATCGGTATAGGTCTGCCCAAGGATGCTGTCCATAGCCTCCGAAAGATACTTTTGGGCGTTGTAGGCAGCCATAACCACGGAAATTTTCATGATTCCTCCTGCTCCGAAGGGTCAGTCCCTCCGGAAAATATCTCTGGTATAAACCTTATGCCGCACATCATCCAGCGCGGAATCGTAGCGGTTGGCAATGATGGCATTGGATTGACGCTTGAAGCTGTCCAAATCGTTGACCACAGGACTTCCGAAGAAGGTATCTCCGTCCTTCAGGGTAGGCTCATAAACAATGACCCTTGCGCCCTTGGCTTTGATCCGCTTCATAACGCCCTGAATAGAGCTTTGGCGGAAATTGTCGGAATTGGACTTCATGGTCAGGCGGTACACGCCCACCACCACTTCCTTTTCAAGCTGCGCGTCATAGTCATCGTTTGCGCCGTAGTAGCCCGCCAGCCGCAGCACCCGATCGGCGATAAAGTCCTTGCGGGTGCGGTTGCTTTCCACGATGGCCTGGATCAGGTTCTCCGGCACATTCTGATAGTTGGCAAGGAGCTGCTTGGTGTCCTTGGGCAGGCAGTAGCCGCCGTAGCCGAAGCTGGGGTTGTTGTAATGGTCACCGATTCGGGGATCTAAGCAGATGCCATCGATGATCTGCTGGGTCTTAAGCCCCTTCATCTCCGCATAGGTATCCAGCTCGTTGAAGAAGGACACCCGCAGGGCAAGATATGTATTGGCAAACAGCTTCACAGCCTCCGCCTCGGTGTAGCCCATGAGCAGAGTGGGGATATCCTCCTTGATCGCCCCCTCCTGCAGCAGCTCCGCAAAGACCTCGGCGGCCGACCTGAGCCGTGCATCCTCCAGATCCGTGCCCACAATGATCCGGCTGGGATACAGATTGTCGTAAAGTGCCTTGGACTCCCGGAGAAATTCCGGACTGAACAGGATATTGTCACTGCCGGTGGTCTCCCGGATGGAGCTAGTGTAGCCCACAGGAATGGTGGATTTGATCACCATGATGGCGTTGGGATTGCACTTCATCACCAGCTCAATCACCGATTCCACCGCGGAGGTGTCAAAATAATTGCGCCGGGAATCATAGTTGGTAGGCGCGGCGATCACCACAAAATCCGCCTGCCGGTATGCCATTTCCCCATCCAGCGTAGCCGTCAGATCCAGCTCTTTTTCAGCTAAGTACCGCTCGATATATTCGTCCTGAATGGGGGATTTCCGGTTGTTGATCAGCTCCACCTTTTCCGGCACGATGTCCACAGCGTACACCTTGTGGTGCTGCGCCAGCAGCGTGGCAACAGACAGTCCCACATAGCCGGTGCCGGCTACCGCGATCGTATATCTGCGATCCATAAATAACACATCCTTACAGATAAAATTCCTTGTACCACTGAGCAAACTGCCGCAGTCCCTCCCGCAGAGGTGTGTTGGGCCGGAAGCCCAGATCCTCTTCCAGTGCGGAGGTGTCGGCATAGGTCACAGGCACGTCGCCGGGCTGCATGGGCACCAGCTCCTTGTGCGCCTCAAAATCATAATCCGCAGGCAGAATTTCCGCCCGAATCAGCTCCTGCTGCAAAATGTCCACAAAATCCAGCAGGCTTTCCGGGCTGCTGTTGCCGATGTTGTAGACCCGATAAGGAGGGATCGGCAGGCCGTCCTCCCCCAGCCGCTTCTCAGGGGCGTTCATCATTACCCGCTTCACGCCCTCTACGATGTCTGCCACATAGGTAAAGTCCCGCTGGCAGTTGCCGTAGTTGAAAATTTGAATTTTCTCGCCCCGCCGCAGCTTATCGGTAAAGCCAAAGTAGGCCATATCCGGCCGTCCCGCCGGGCCGTAAACAGTGAAAAACCGCAGTCCCGTGGAGGGGATCTCATAGAGCTTGGAGTAGGCGTGGGCCATCAGCTCGTTGGATTTTTTCGTAGCGGCGTAAAGGCTCACGGGATCGTCCACCTTATCCTCCGTGGAGTAGGGGATCTTCTTGTTAGAGCCGTAAACGCTGGAGCTGGAGGCATATACCAAATGCTCCACCGGATGATGGCGGCAGGCCTCCAAAATATTGTAAAAGCCAATGATATTGGACTCAATATAGGCATCGGGATTGGTAATGGAGTAGCGAACACCGGCCTGCGCCGCCAAATTCACCACCACATCAAAGGCATAGTCCTCAAAGAGCTTGTCCACCAACGCCTTGTTGGCAAGATTGCCCCGGACGAAAATCCAGCGGGATCGGGGCTTTTCCAACGCCAGCTCCCGCAGCATATCCAGCCGGTAGTCCTTGATGGACACATCATAATAATCCGTCATAGCATCCAGACCCACCACGGTAATCCCGGGCACGGTCTTTAAAAGCTCCCTCACCAGCTCCGCGCCGATAAAGCCGGCAGCGCCGGTGACAAGAACCGTCTTATTTTCCAGCTTCACATTGGGTATCAGCATATTATCTCCTCTTTCCAATGCTTAATCTTTGTCATTGCGCGCCGGTCTTTCTCAGCACCGCGCCCACTGTATGTAGGATGATCTTCATGTCCAGTCCAAAGCACCGATTGCGCACATAATGCAGCTCCATGCGCTGCCGCTCTCCGCTGGCATAGGTGGCATCGTTCCGGGCGTAGGCCTGCCAATACCCGGTGAGTCCGGGCTTGGCGGAAAGGAATACCGCCCGCTCCTGAGAGGTGTAGTTTTCCTGCAGCTCCTCCTCCAAAATAGGTCTTGGGCCAACCACGGACATATCTCCCCGCAAGAAAATATTAAAGAAGATCTGGGGCAGCTCGTCCAGCGAGGTGCGGCGAATGATCGCGCCAAAGCACCGCTTTCCGTCTCCCGGCTTCTTATAGCCCAAAAGCCGGGGATCGTCCGCCAGCTTGTACTCCGCGCGGTATTCGGCAAGCTGCTCCTGAGTAAGCATCTGCTCTAAATGGTCGGCATTTTTCTTCATGCTGCGGAATTTGTATACCCGCAGCCGCTTGCCGTCCTGCCCCACCCGCTCCTGCACATAGAACGGATTGCCGGGGTCGATGCAGACCACCACCAGCGCGATCACCGCCATAGGCAGCAGCAGTACCGCACTGGCAAGGAGAGCTGACAAAAAATCAAAGCACCGTTTCCAGAACCGATACCACGGACTGACCTTAGGAACAGTAAGCGTGCCACCCGTTTGACTATTCACTTTTTCTATCGTAGCACTTTCCATGTCTTATCCGTCCTTGCTCGATTCTTTATCCTGCGCCAGCACCACCCGGGCATTGTTCCAAAACAGCGCGGCGGCGTAGTCTTCACCGTATTTTTCGCATATGTAGCGGTAGCACGCCGCCAGCTTGGGCGGGCGTTCCTGAGCGTCATGGCTGTCGGAGGCGACGAAATGCGCCAGCCGTCTTGCCAGCAGCCAGCGGCAAAACCGCTTTGCGCCAAAGCCCCACCGCCCCATAATGCTGTCTGCGTTGATCTGTACCAGCGCGCCCTGATCCAGCACAGCACCCACCAGTGCCTTGTCCCGTTGAAACACGGGATAACGCTCTATATGGGCAATGATCGGCACGAAGCCACATTCCGCGATTTCCCGCACCGCCTGAACAGCCTGCGGGCCGGTCACACCAACGCTCAGCTCCAGCAGCACATAGCGTCCTCCGTGGATTGTCAGCACCCGTCCCTCGGTGAGCTTTTCCCAAACCTCCGGCTCGTAGCCCACCTCGCAGCCCAAGTACAGCTCCATGCCCTCCGGGGCTTGGGCGCAAAGGGCGGCAAAAGTCTCCCGAAGCTGCCGGGGGGTGTTTCGCCGGTAATGCCCCCGATAGTGGGGTGTCAGCACCAGCGTTCCGGTGCCGTCCTCCCACGCCATCTTCAAAAGTGCCACCGCGTCGTCCATGCTCCCCGCTCCGTCATCCACCCCGGGAAGGAGATGACAATGTATATCTATGAACTTTTCCATGCCATTTCCTCCTGTTGTGCAGAAATTCCCAAAAATCCTCCGCCCGGCCCTCGCACCCTTCCGTAGGGCGGGAGGGCAATCAATCACTGCTTATCCTGTCCCATCACATACCGCAGCTCGTCCGAGGTATGCTTTCCCTTTTTAAACAGTCCCCGGAACAGCCGCTGGATCCACACAAACGGCAGCAGCCACGGATGCTTCCGAAGCACCTTATTGCGGCTCTTCATCCACTCCAGACTGGGGAACAGCCGCCGCAGCAAATAGCGCAGCTTCATCCGCCAGCCCGTATTCCCGTCGGCACCGGCACGTCCCAGCTCATGGTCGATCGCGGCCTTTTCCGATCCGTGTGTTCCGGAGATGCAGCAGAAGCCCAGCATCTCCTTCTGCGCCTGTGTCAGGGGCTGACGCTCCTTGCCAAACAGCTTCTGTGCCAAATCAAGGGCTTGCCGCTCATACTCAGCCATGCCCATTTTTTCCGCCTCCGCGCGGACATAAGCCCAATCCAGCTCCGGCTTCTCCCGCCAGAAAATATACATATCCAAAAACGAACGCACACCCACGCCGTGATCCTGATAATGCTTGTAGGCGTGAGCCACCATGTACAGGTAGAAGTCTTCATCAGAGAAATGGTAGCCGTAGGAACCGGGCGCATCGGGGATCATGCGCTGACGCACATCCTGATAGTAATCCACCAGCTCCAGAGCGCAGTTGCGCTCAAACAGTGTATGGTGCAGCTCGATATTGTACACCGGGGACTTATGGTAGATGTCGTGATGTGTGTCATGATAGCCCTTGGGCTCATAGCCCCGAGCCAGCATATATTCTCGCATTTCCTCCCTGCGGGAAGAATCGAAAAGAATATCCTGATCGGTCATTTGCCGCATATCCGACCGGGGATACAGGTCTTTCATGATACTGCCCTTCAAGGGCATATGCCAGATCCCCTTCTGCTCCATCACGGCGCAAAGGTGCTTGCCCTCCACGCTCAGCAGCAGACTTCTGCGGATTTCCCGATCCCTGGCATTTTTCCATGAAGCAAACTCCTGCTCCGGCAGGCAGCCCTCCAACGCATAGGCAGCAATGACCACCATAGAATGTGCCTCGGCAAAGGAACGAAGCTGCTGCATATCCAGCCGTTCCAGCTTATCCCGTTCCGGCTTTTCGCCCTGTACGGCGCAGCGTGCCAAGTAAATCAGGCCCCGCGCACACAGGGAAATACCCGCGTTGTTCATTCCGTTATTGCCTCCTCTCGTCTAAATGCGCACACTTTCGCATAGTAAGATGATTATATCAAAGGACATTGTATCACATCTTTCAAAAGAAAGCTACGTATTTTTTTAAATTTCCGTTGCCAAAATATAAAAATTCCGCTCAAACAGGAATTCTCCGCCATCCCTGCATTGATAAGGGTACTGTCATACCGAGCGTAGCCGAGGAATCCGTCCCCCTTACCGCACCACCCCTCTTGTCATTCCGACCGACCCTGAGCGTAGCCGAAGGGGAGCGGAGGAATCCGTTCCCCTTACCGCAGTCCATTTTAAGAGAACGGGTCCTCACGTCGCTTCGCTCCTCAGGACGACAGGTCTTTTACTGCACTCCCACCTTTGTCATTCCCAGCGTAACCGAAGCATCCGCCCCCGAAACACAAAAAACTCCCTCCGGGCGTATACCGGAAGGGAGTTTCGTTATTTTATTTATCTTTCGTTGCCGGTCGTGTCCGCCCGTTTTTGCATCTGTGTGCCGAAATAAAAGCCCACGATCACAGTGAAAATGGTGACGAACTGATCTGCCGACACAGCCCCTCTTACCGCCAGTACGCAAAACACCACCGTCAGCAGCAGGGTCATGATGGACTTAACATCGATCAGCTTTGCCAGTTTTTCCTTCATGGTATGCTCCTCCTTAATTTGCGGGCTTGTGAAAGCACTTCAGGGCATTGACCTCTTGGGTCAGGTTTCGGATCTGCTCCTGAATCACCGGAATTTTCTCTGCAAAGCCGTTGTGCGACCGCACCTCCCGAGTCAGCTCGTCTATTTTTGTATCGGTAACCGCCTGAGCAACGGCGGCGGCCTTTTCGGTCTTTTTGGATGTGGCGATGCAGGTGACCACCACGCCGATCAGGGACAGGCCGCCGGTGATCAGTGCCACAAGAATCGCTTCTGTCATATGCCCAGCAGCTCCGTCCATGTGCCCGGGCCGACCGAGCCGTCCACGGTCAGATCCCGCTCCAACTGGAACTGCTTCACCACGGTTTCGGTAGCCGGGCCGAAGCTGCCGTCCAGCTTCTTCTCGCCCAGATCGTAGCCGTAGCCCAAAAGCAGAGCCTGCAAGCCAAATACCGCGCCGTTCTTCGCGCCCTTTTTCAGCACAGGAAGGGTCACAGTAACGGTCTTTTCCGCCTCAGCCACTCCGCCGAAGGTATCGACCTTGTTGCCGCTGGTATTTTTCCAGTAATTCTTCGTGTCTCCCGAGCCGATATGAACAAAGTACCCATAGTCTTTGTCATACAGACCGATGCGCCGGATGCCGATGCTTTCCGCGTACCGTGCCACCTCTTCAGGCTCTACGCCCTTCACCGTGATGTCCGCCGCCATGCCCTTCACGTGATGAGAGCCGGGGTCGCCGCCCACCTCCGCATTGTGCTCGGCGCAGCGGTAGCCGGAGTTGACATTCACCGACACGCCGAAATGGTCACGAATCTTCTGCAAAAGCTCCACCAAAGCATCGTCCAGCAGAACCGTAGTACAGCGGGAGCATTTACAGTCAAACTCGCTGAGCTTGAAATTCTTGGACAATTGCAGATTGATGTCCTTCTTTTTGTCGTAGGTTTTAACCATTTTCATCCTCCTTTAATTTTCTATACGATTGACTCATTTACGGTCACAATGACATTATCGTTGTCCCCATCAATCGGATACCCGCAGATACGAACATATGCCACATTTGCCCAATAGCTCGCAGATACATCGTTCTGCGGTGAGAAACAGTAGATGCCGTTGGCAAGCTCGGCGGCATCCATACATTCAAGCCGTCCGACACCAATCGTTTCTGTTGACATTGCAGGTTGAATCTCGGACAGTAAAGCATTGCCGCCTGAATCGCACGGCAATATGCGGAATCGGCCCGCGCAGCTAGTGCCGTTTATCGTTCCCGTAACCTCAAAGCCCTTGACACGAATCGTATCCGTAAACGCAAGGGGGATAACGTTCGTTACAATCAGGTCTGCTTTCGCGGTGATTGCCCTGGAGCTGATGTAGTAACCGTTCAGCCATTCGTCAGCGGTCAATGCCGTGTTGGGAGAACTGTCATTTGCCGTGCCGGGGTCTGCCAAATTCGTGTAGGCTGCTACACTTTCCGCTACCGCCGCGGCAGTAATTACAATGTCCCCGGTAACCGCTTCGATACGGATAACGCCATCCGTTACATCCACCGCAGTACCGCCCATAGTAACCGCGACCGCGTCCAGCGCATACCCGCTATCCGCAGTCAATGCGGCACTGTAACTGCTGTTTTCTTTAACAATGGCCGCGCTGTTGCTGTTGCTGACATTGGTCAGATGGTTGGTAACGCTGTAATACACCGCCCCATCATCCTCCATATACCGCAGCAGATGGGCATAATACACATCCGCCATTTTCAGATAGCCGTAGGTATTGGGGTGTCCGTCCGTAACGCGCTCTTTCGTTGCCGGATTCCGGGCAGACACCGCCACGGTTTCCGTTGGGAAATCGTGATCTACATCCATGTTGAGATACACCGGAACCAGATAGACATTGTCCATCGTCCCATCATACGCCTCGATATATGCCTTCGCAAGGTCATACCACCGCATCCGAATATAAGGAGAGGTGGCGTTCTTTTGATACGCGATATATGCCCGGTAATCCTGCTTCGCTACGGGAATCGGGATGTGGATAAGAATCGGCAGGGTCGCGGAATATTCCCGAATTCTTGTAATCAACTCGTTCATACCTGTCATAACAGATATATGCGCCCCGATCCCGTTTGTTCCCAAATTCAGGCAGATTGCGTTCAGGCTCACCCCCGGATGGTAGGTGTCCATGTAATAGCCCAAATCGAACAGATCGGTGTCCGGGTTGCGGAATACATTCTCATCAGAAAGGAATTTGCTTTTGGAGCCTTCCATTGTTCCGGCATAATCCCATGTAGCCCAGCCATTGCGCCCCTCACACATGGAGGTAAGAGCTGCGCCGTTGATTGTGCGTGTCCTTTCCACCGTGCCGATGGAGGTAATGCCTCCGCCGGAGAGATTATGCTGGATCTCGGCGGTGTAGATGCCCGCGTAGGTCAGGCTGTCGCCGATAAACAGCACATTTTTGTTGGAAAGCTCCGCTTTTTCCACCACATACAGCGTCATGGTCTTGGTGGCATACACGCCGCCGTTCCCGGTCTTTGCGTCCCGCACGGTAACAGACAGGGTATATGTGCCTACGCCGCTGGGCGTAAAACGCCAAACTTCCCCGTAGTTATAAGCCTGTACGCCGGTATCATCCAACTGGATCACGATGTCGTAACATTCCGCGGGGATGCTGGCAAATACGATCGCGTCCTTGTAGATGTTGTACTCCTGCCCCACCACAGCCACATCGCTGGACGGGAGCAAAATATCCACATCATTTATCCACGCATCCCCCGTGTCACCCTTTTCGCCCTTCTCACCTTGTGCGCCGGTGTCGCCTTTCTTTCCTTGAGGGCCCTGCGCTCCCGTGTCACCCTTCTCGCCCTTCAGGTCAGCAGAGGAAGTGCCGCTCGCGGAGGTAACGGTCAGCACTGTGCCGTCCCATGCGTGAGTTATCCCCGCTCCGCCGCTTCCCACCGCCACTCGGAAGACCTGCACATTGTTTTCGCTGTCGATTTGTACCCGAAGCTCCTCGCCGTTTTCCACAGCAGAGAAAGTCCACGCGCCGGAGCTTGCCTTGGTTAAGGGCATATAGATTCCCGCTTCATCCAACCGGCAGACCACAAATTGTCCGGTGTTGCTTGCGCGCTTCAGCGCGGCAACAACGGTATCGTCAATAGAGTATCCATCGGTTTCGTTACCACTTACGGTTACTCTACCGACCGTTCTTGCGCCCTCAGGATAGAAAGAGACGGCAACCTCATCCCCCAGCTCGGTTATATTTTTGATCGACCAACCCCCGTACCAACGGACGGAAAGACGCGCGAACACCGCGCCGGAACGGATGTACTTATCCGGGATAATTACTTTTCTTACGTTCCCCATTTGGAGGTATCCCACATATTCAAGGCTTGAATTGTAGAAGAACACATTACAAACGACATCCTCCGCCGCGTGGATGGAAAGCACCGTGTCGAGGATCGGAAAATAGCTTGTGCGAATCCATTCGTCGGTATCGTCATGCTCCGTTCCGTAGCCGGGAACAATTGTCCCATGTTCAAAAGACAGCCCCGTCAGACATTGCACGAAATTCCGCTCTTTGATATACGCACTCACTCTCTCCGAGCTGATTTCCACCCGGTATTCGTCGCCGTCCAACACAGCGGAAAAATACGCCACGCCATCATATACCCGGACAAAGGGCAAAAACACGCCATCCCACTCACAAACGCATAGCTGTCCTGACTCCTCTGCGTTCTGAATATCGTCGATAGACTTATCCGCCGTGTAACCGTCAGATTTGCTGCCCGATATTGTGATCCACAGCGGCTTTGCCGATCCCAACGCTGAATTAATCTGCTCCATGGTGCTGTAATTGTAGTAATCGTTGGACAGTGTTTCCCCGGCGGCAGGATTCTTCGTCACCTCCACCGTCAAGGGAAACACCGCCAGTTGCTCCAGCGTGTCCGGCTTACAAAGCACCACCGCCACCTGCACCGCCCCCGGAGCGGTCAGCACCTGGGGTGCCAGCGTGGCAGTAATTACGTTCCCGCTAAAGGAGCAGGCAGGTGTTCCGTCCGGCAGCGCGTCGTACCATCCCGAGGTTCCGTCCCCTTTGCGATACGCCACAGAAACCACCGTCCCCGTGGGAACTGTCCACGCCTTATCCTCGGAAAGCAGCGTCAGCTCCAACACCCGGGTGCTGGCATCTCCCTGCACCGCGTCGATGCAGGGAATCAGATGCCGATCGTCCAAATGGACGGTTAATTTAGGTTCTATAATAAATGTTGGGGTCAGGCGATGAGCCTGACCCCAAAGTCATAAT
>CAZAOL010000038.1:0-11300 GCA_964486785.1 uncultured Oscillospiraceae bacterium | reverse complement strand
GGCTGAAAAAGGAAATGGAGAATGTTCCGTACGCTGTGGTGAAGGACCTTTACAGGACACCTGCGGTCATTGCCGGTTTGGGAGATAGCCTGACCCTTACTACCATTGATTTGGGACAGGAAAATGAGAGCTTTACCGACCGGGAGTATCCGGTGAGTCTGCCTGAGGGCATCCGCAACACCTCCGGCGTGGAGTCGGTGCGTGTATCCCTGACTCTGCCGCTGGTGAAGGTGCAGGAGTTCCGCGTGCGGCAAATCGACTATGAGGGTCTTGCCGACGGCATGAAGGCGGAAATCGCAACTGCCATCCTTTCCGTGTGGATTCGTGGCCGTGAAACGGTATTGGAAAAGGTTTCGGAAGAGGATATCCACGTGACGGTGGATCTGACGGGGATCACCCAATCGGGCTACTATCCGGCTACGGTTACGGTGGAAGGGCATACCGGCGTGGGTGTGGTTTCCAATCCCGGCCATTCCAGCGCGGAATATGTGGTCTATGTGAAGCTGACCAAACAGGACACGTCAGGAGCGTAATATGGAACAGACCGTTCGGGTTCGCCGCGTTCTTGCCGACGGCACGGCGGAGGTATACCATATTCGGGAGAGTGCCTGCTCCGGCGACTGCCATAAATGCTCCGGCTGCGGAGCTGCCAAGGAGACTGTGGTCTTCACCGCGGTGGATACCATCGGCGTCGAGGCGGGGGATGTGGTGACCGTGCGATCGGAATCCGCTCCTGTGCTGCGGGCGGCGGCGGTGCTGTATATGCTGCCGCTGGTGCTGTTCACTGTGGGCTACATCCTCGGCGCGACGCTGGGCTATGGCGCGCCGGCGGGCTGCTTGGGCTTTGCCTTGGGTGTAGCTCTGGCGGTGGTCTATGACCGTGCCGTGGAGAAAAAAAGAAAGCCTGTTTATACGATTACGGGATATGCCAAAATCTCGAAAAAAGGGGATAATGGAATTGATTAAAAGCATGACCGGCTATGGCCGGGCGGTGGAGACGGTGAACGGAAGAGAGTTTACCGTGGAGCTGCGCTCCGTCAACAACCGGTATTTGGATTGCAGCGTGAAGCTGCCCCGCAGCCTGACCTTTGCGGAGGAAGCGGTGAAGCAGGCAGTCAAGGCTGTCATTTCCCGGGGTAAGGTGGATGTGTTCATCTCCATGCGCTCTGAAGGCGGCGAGGATGTTAAGGTCAACCTGAACGATCAGGTGCTGGGCGGTTATTTGGCTGCTATGCGAACCATGGTGGAAAGCTACGGCGTTACGGATGACATTTCCGTGTCCACCCTGTCCCGGTTGCCGGATGTGTTTACCTTAGAGCGGCCTGAGGTGGATGAAAAGCAGCTTTTGGCGGATCTGCTGGCTGTGGTAGGTAAGGCACTGGAGGGCTACGATGCCATGCGTGCCGCAGAGGGCGCGGCACTGGAAAATGACCTTCGCAGCCGTGGGGAAACCATTTCTCAGCTTGTGACGCTGGTGGAGCAGGGCAATCCCCAGACAGTGTCCGATTACCGGGCACGGCTGGAGGCCAAGCTCAAGGAGGTTCTTGCCAACACCGCCATTGACGAAAGCCGGATCCTGACGGAAGCGGCGATCTTTGCCGACAAGGTGGCGGTGGACGAGGAGACCGTTCGCCTGCGCAGCCATCTCAAGCAGATGGATGCCATGCTTACCGGCGGCGGCGCGGTTGGACGCAAGCTGGATTTCCTGCTGCAGGAAATGAACCGGGAGACCAACACCATCGGCTCGAAATGCACCGATGTCCGCCTTGCCCGTGTGGTGGTGGACATAAAGGCGGAGCTGGAAAAGATTCGGGAGCAGACACAGAACATCGAGTAAGAGGTAGCTATGGAATTGCTGAATATCGGCTTTGGCAGCATGATCGCCTCCGGTCGGGTGCTGGCGATCCTGGATCCGGATTCCGCACCGATCAAACGGGTGGTGCAGGAGGCGCGGGAGCGGAGTATGCTCATTGACGCATCCTACGGTCGGAAAACCAAGGCTGTGATCTTGATGGATACGGATCATGTGATCTTATCCGCGATCGCGCCGGAGCAGCTTTCTGCCCGGTGGGCGGATACTCAGGAGAAAAATGAGGAGGGAAGCCTATGAGTGTTGGGAAATTATTCGTGTTTTCCGGTGCTTCCGGCGTGGGCAAAAGCTCGGTGCTTTCACGGGTAATCCGGCGCAGAAACGATCTGGAATTTTCCGTTTCCGCCACCACCCGCCCTCCCAGACCCGGCGAGAGCCACGGTGTGCATTACTATTTCCTCTCTGAGGAGGATTTTAACCGTATGGTGGAGCAGGAGGAATTTCTGGAATACGACCTGCATGCCGCCAATAGCTACGGCACACCCACGGAGCAGCTAGAAACGAAGCTGGTTCGCAGCAATGTGCTTTTGGACATCGAGCCCAAGGGCGCGGCTGCCGTAAAGAAAAAACGTCCGGATGCCACGCTGATCTTTATTGTTCCCCCCTCCATGGAGGAGCTGGAACGCCGCCTGCGCGGACGTGGCGATACCTCCGAGGAGCAAATCGCTCTGCGGATGGAGCGCGCCAAATGGGAATCGGAGCAGGCAGGCTGGTATGACTACGTTGTGGTCAATGATCGGCTGGAAGACTGCGTGGATGAGGTTTTGAAAATCATTGCCGAAAAGGCAGATCAATAAATTGGAGGAAAATGATATGCTTTACCCCCCTGTTGCGGATATGCTGAAAAATGTGGAGAGCCGTTACCTGCTGGTGAATGTGGTGGCGCAGAGAGCCAGACAGATCGCCGTGGAGGCAGAGGCTTTTCAGGAGGAATTGACCGATAAGCCGGTGACGCTGGCGATTCGGGAGGTGGCCGAGGGCAAGCTGACCGCCGGACTGAAAGACGAATATTTGAACTGATAAGGAGGAAGGGGCTGTATGGTAGCAAAGATCGCGGTTGCGTCCGCAACATTTGCCATCGATAGGCCCTATTCCTATTGGGTGCCCGAGGGTCTGGAGCTGAAGCCCGGGATGCGGGTGAGCGTTCCCTTTGGCAGAAGCAACCGCCACAGTGAGGGCGTGGTGCTGTCGGTAGAGCCGGGAAATCCGGATGGATTGAAGGCAGTGGCTTGCTGTCTGGATACGGAGCCGGTGCTGGATCAAACCATGCTGCGGCTGGCGGGCTTTATGCGGGAGCGGTATTTCTGCACGGTGTATGACGCGGTGCGTGCCATGCTGCCCGGCGGACTGGGCTTTCGGTCTGAGGAGATCTTTTACCTTACAGAAGACCGCTCTTGGCAGGATAAGCCCTTGCGAAAGGCGGGCGCGAAGCAGCTTTTGCGGCTTCTTACAGACTTAGGCGGTCAGGGAAGCGAGGAGCTGCTGCGGCAGGCTGTCCCGGAGGAGGAATTTCCTCAGGCGGTGCAGTATCTGCTGAAAAAGAAATGGATCACCGCTCAGACGGACTTCTACCGCCGCACCGGCGACCGTTCTGAGCAGGTCGCCACCCTTGCTTCCTCTGTGGAGGAGGCTATGGAATATGCCGGACGCAGACCGAAGTCCGCCGCCATGCAGGCGGCGGTGCTGAAGCTGCTGTGCGATTTGGGAACGGTTTCCGTGAAAGAGCTGTGCTATTTCACCGGCGCGAGTCCCGCCACGGTGCGCAGACTTCGGGATCTGGGCTATGTGCGGTTGGAAAACCGGGAGGTGCTTCGGTGCCGTCAGATCCGTCCGGCACAGGTGGACACCCGTTTGGAGCTTTCCGAGGAACAGCTTACAGCCTATGAAGGGCTGGCGTCCCAGATGGCGGAGCGTGCGCCGGGAGTGGCGTTGCTGCACGGCGTGACCGGGTCGGGAAAGACCGCGGTGTATATCAAGCTGATCCGCCGCTGTCTGGAGCAGGGGAAGACCGCTATGCTTTTAGTGCCGGAAATCGCCCTGACGGCGCAGCTTTTGGGACTGATGGCCGCCCACTTCGGAGAGCAGGTGGCGGTGCTTCACAGCAGCCTGCCTGCCGCGGAGCGGTATGACCAATGGAAACGTGTCCGCTGCGGCGCGGCGAAGGTGGTGGTTGGGACCCGCTCCGCGGTGTTCGCGCCCTGTCCGGAGCCCGGCCTTATCATCTTAGATGAGGAGCAGGAACATTCCTATAAATCGGAAAACAGCCCCCGGTATCACGCCCGTGAGGTCGCCATGTGGCGGGGCTTGAAGCAAAACGCGCTGGTGCTGCTGGGGTCTGCCACACCCTGTGTGGAAACCATGTATCATGCCAAGCAGGGTACATACTGTCTATATCAGCTCAGCACCCGGTACAACCGCCGGGCACTTCCCCGGGTGGAAATCGTGGATATGAAGGAGGAGCTGAAGGACGGGAACGAAACCAGCTTCAGCCTGCCTCTGCAGCAGGCCATTCGGGATACGGCAGCCCAAGGGAAGCAGACCATTTTGCTGCTGAACCGGCGGGGCAACAGCCGGGCACTGGTGTGCGTGGACTGCCGGGAAGCACCGGAATGTCCCCGGTGCACCGCAAGGCTGACCTATCACAGTGCCAATGAGCGGCTGATGTGCCACTACTGCGGATTTTCCCGCCCTGTGCCCCAGCGGTGCGCCTGCGGCGGCCCGTTGAAAAAAATCGGTACGGGAACGCAAAAGGCACAGCAGGAGCTGACCCGGCTTTTTCCCGATTTGGAAATCGCGCGGATGGATGCGGATACTGTGAGCGCGGTGAATACACATGAGAAAATTTTGGAGCATTTCCGCAAGGACCATGTGCCGGTGCTGATCGGTACGCAGATGGTCGCCAAAGGGCTGGATATTCCGGATGTGACGCTGGTTGGCGTGCTGGACGGAGATCTGAGCCTGTACGCCGATGACCATCGGGCCGCGGAAACGACCTTTAATATGCTGACACAGGTGGTCGGGCGTGCCGGACGGGGTGAGGCTCCGGGTACGGCACTGATCCAAACCATGCAGCCGGAGCACGCTATCTTAAAGCTGGCGGCTCAGCAGGATTACGAGGGCTTTTACCGGCTGGAGATCGCTCTGCGGCAGATGCAGAGCCTGCCGCCCTACGGCGATGTGCTGACGGTGACCTTCACCGGACAGGATGAAGCAAAGGTGCTTCGGGGCGCGATCAAGTTCCGGGATTCCTTGACCGCCTGTCTGCGTCAGCCGGAATATCAGCAGGTAAACAGCACGGTTTTGGGGCCTGCCCCCTGTGTGATACCGAAAATAAATTACCATTTCCGTTATCAGATCACCCTTCGCTGCCGGCTGGATAAGCAGCTTCGTTTGGCGGTGGCGCATCTGCTGCGGCAGTTTGCCAAGGACAGCGCCAATCGGGGCATCAGCGCGTTCGCGGATGTGAACGGAATGGAGCGATAGAGGAGGAATACCATGGGAATCCGAAAGATTTTGACAGATAAAGAGCCGGCACTGCATAAGGTATGCAAGCCGGTGGAACAGTTTGACAGGAAGCTGCACAAGCTGCTGGACGATATGGCGGAAACCCTGAAGGAGGCGGAGGGCGTAGGTCTGGCCGCTCCTCAGGTGGGTATTTTGCGCCGGGTGGTGATCGTGGATACCGGAGAGCAGATTTTGGAGCTGGTGAATCCCACGCTGGTGGAGACCTCCGGCGAGCAGACCGGCCCGGAGGGCTGTCTGAGCGTGCCGGGGAAATACGGTCTGGTGACCCGTCCCAATGTGGCGAAGGTAAAGGCACAGGATCGCAACGGACAGTGGTTCGAGGCAGAGGGCGAGGAGCTGATTGCCCGGTGCTTCTGCCATGAGCTGGACCATTTGGACGGCATCGTATATACACAGGTCATGGACCGCTTCCTGACGGACGAGGAGCTGGAAGCACTGCAGGAGGACTGACCGGAACGAATCGGAAGCCTTCGGCGGATTTGGGGGTAGGAATATGAGAATTGTATTTATGGGAACGCCGGAGATCGCGGCGACCTGCTTGAAAAGAATCATTGCCGACGGCTTTGAGGTGGTGGGAGTGTATACCCAGCCCGACCGTCCCAAGGGACGGGGGATGAAGCTGGTGGCATCCGAAGTGAAGGAAGTGGCTCTGGATAACGGGATTCCCGTGTTCCAGCCGGAAAATTTCCGTGACCCGGCTACGGTGGAGCAGCTTCGGGAGTTACAGCCCGATGTATGCGCGGTGGTGGCCTACGGACGCATCCTGCCCCAGTCGGTGCTGGACATTCCCAAGCATGGTTGCATCAATATCCACGCCAGCATTTTGCCTGCCTATCGGGGCAGCGCGCCCTATCAGTGGGCGGTGCTGGACGGCTTGGAGGAGACCGGTGTGACAGCCATGTTCCTGTGCCGGGAGATGGATGCCGGAGATATTATCGAAATCTCCAAAACCCCCATCGGAGCGGATGAGACCGCGGGAGAGCTGCTTGACCGGCTGGCGGTGCTGGGGGCGGAGCTTTTGAGCAAGACGCTTTCCGGCTTGGACGCCGGAACGGTGACACGTACCCCGCAGGATCATTCTCAGGCGACTTATGCCCCTATGCTGGATAAGTCCATGTGCCCAATCGACTGGAATAAGACCGCCCGGCAGATCCATGATCAGGTGCGGGGACTGCACCCGTGGCCGGTGGCGACTGCGGAGCTGGCAGGTCAGCGGTTTAAGATCCATGCCACCGCGGTGGTGGAGGGATCCGGCACACCGGGACAAATTTTGGGACTGACCAAGACCGGACTTCGTATTGCCTGCGGGGAAGGAGCTATTGAAATTCGCTCCTTGCAGGCCGAGGGCGGCAAGCGCATGAGCGCGCCGGATTATTTCCGGGGACACCCCCTGGAGGGATAACCATGAACGCAAGACGAACCGCCTTGGACGCGCTGATCGCCTGCCGGAAGCAGGGGGCATGGTCCAATGGCGTTTTGAAGGAATATATTGAACGTGACCGCTTAGACCGCCGGGACGCGGCATTGGCCACCCGGCTGTGCTACGGCGTTTTGCAGAATCGGGGGAAGCTGGATTTCTTTTTGAAGCAGTTTCTCACCGGAAAGCTGAAAAATCTGCATCCCGTAATCCGGGATATTCTGCACATGGGGCTTTATCAAATCCATGAGCTGGATAAAGTGCCGGACAGCGCGGCGGTGAGCGAGAGCGTGACTCTGGCAAAGAAATACTGCCCGTGGCAGAAGGGCGCGTCGGGGCTGGTGAACGCGGTGCTTCGCAACGCCGCGCGCACCAAGGGTACGTGGGTTCAGCCCACGGCTTTGGCAGACCGCTACAGCCATCCTCAGGAGCTGATCGCTCTTTTGGAGGGCTATGTGGGCAAGGAGCGGCTGGAGCCTATGCTCAATGCCAACAACGGCACGCCTATGACGGTGGTACAGGTGAACACCCTGAAGGCTACCGTGGAGCAGGTGGTGCAGGCGTTGGAGGGGGAAGCTGTGAAGTGCAGCCCCCATAGCTGGATGCCGGATTGTCTGGAGCTGTCCGGTACCGGGGATTTAGAGAAGCTGGCGGCCTTCCGGGACGGACTTTTCTATGTGCAGGACGCGGCATCCCGTTTGGCGGTGGTCTGCGCCCAAATTCCTCAGGGTGAGGAGGTTCAGGTGCTGGACTGCTGCGCCGCACCCGGCGGCAAAAGCTTTGCCGCGGCAATCGCCATGGGCGGCAAAGGTCGGCTCTATTCGGCGGACATCCATCCCCATAAGGCGGCGTTGATACAAAACGGTGCCAACCGGCTGGGGCTTTCCAATATTGTGCCCTTGGTGCAGGATGCTACGGAAAACCGGACGGATTGGCTGGAAAAGATGGATGCGGTGCTGTGCGACGTGCCCTGCTCCGGCTATGGCATCATCCGCAAAAAGCCGGATATCCGCTATAAAGACCCCAAGGATATGGAGCGGCTGCCGGAGCTGCAATTGGAGATTCTGTGCAACCAAGCCCGGTATGTCAAGCCCGGCGGCGTGGTGCTGTACTCCACCTGCACGCTGGTGCGGGAAGAAAATGAGGGCGTGGTGGAGCGTTTCCTGCAGACCCATCCCGATTTCGCCTTAGAACCGCTGAAGCTGCCTGAGTGTATGCCGGAAAACACCTCCGGCACGGTGGCACTGGTGCCGGGTCAGTATGATACCGACGGCTTCTTTATCGCAAGACTTCGGAGGAAGGCATGAATCTGAAATCCTATACCCTGTCTGAGCTGACGGCTCTGCTTCGTGAGCAGGGAGAGCCGGGCTTTCGGGCAAAACAAGTATATACATGGCTCAACCGGGGCGTTCGCAGCTACGAGGAAATGACCAATCTGCCCCTGAGTCTGCGTCAGCGGCTGGAACGGGAGTATCCCATCTGCCCGCCGGAGGTGGCGCGCAAGCAGGAGTCTGAAAGGGATGGGACGATCAAGTACCTGTGGAAGCTGGCTGACGGCAACTGTGTGGAAACCGTGCTGATGCGCTATCACTACGGAAATACCGTGTGCATCTCCACGGAGGTGGGCTGCCCCATGGGGTGCGCCTTTTGCGCCTCTACACTGGGAGGACTGGTGCGGCGGCTGGAACCTCATGAAATGCTGGATCAGGTGCTGTTTACCCAAGTGGATTCCGGGCTGCCGGTGTCCCACATCGTGCTGATGGGCATTGGTGAGCCGCTGGATAATTTTGATAACGTGATGCGGTTTTTGGAGCTGGTGAACAGTCCGGAGGGGATGAATATCTCTATGCGGCACATCAGCCTGTCCACCTGCGGCCTTGTGCCGAGGATCGACGAGCTGGCGAAGCGGAAGCTGCAGCTTACCCTTTCTGTTTCTCTCCACGCGCCCAACGATGAGATCCGTGACCGCATTATGCCTGTAAACCGGGCATATCCTACGGAGGAGCTTTTGGCGGCCTGCCGCCGGTATTATGCCGCTACCTCCCGGCGGATCTCCTTTGAATATGCCATGATCGACGGCGTCAATGACACCGAGGCGGCGGCAAAGGAGCTGCTGCGGCGGCTGAAGGGGCTTCCTGCCCACTTCAATCTGATCCCGCTGAACCATGTGGAGGAAAGTCCCCTCAAGCCCAGCAGCAAAAGGGCTGTAGCACGGTTTCAGCAGATCTTGGAGGCCGGCGGCGTGACGGCTACCGTGCGGCGGACGCTGGGAGGCGACATCGATGCCTCCTGCGGGCAGCTCAGGCGGAAGTATACCTCCGCGGAGACGGATTGAAAAAAACCGCCGTTTTATGTGAACACACCGCGATAAAGGAAAAGCATTGCAGTAGCTTGTTAAATCTAAAGCTTTCATTTATAGGGCAGCCCCAAGGCTTCTCCCTGGGGAGAAGCTGTCAGCGAAGCTGGCTTGCAATGACATAAATAACCATTGGAATCTATCAGATGACTGAGGAAGGAGTGAATGCCGTATGCAAAATTGGGCCTTGACAGATCCGGGCTGTGTGAGAGCGCAGAATCAGGATGCTTATGAGGTGAAAAAGCTGGACCGCAATACGCTTCTGTGTGTGGTTTGTGACGGCATGGGCGGCGCGAAGTCCGGCAATGTTGCCAGCGCGCTGGCTTCAGAGGTATTTACCCAGGAGGTCAAGCGGAACTACAACTCCGGCATGGACACGGAACGTGTCAACCAAATGCTGGAACGGGCGGTGAAGCTGGCGAATTTTACGGTGTTTGACCAATCTCAGCAGTTTGAGGAATTTCAGGGGATGGGGACGACACTGGTGGCCGCGCTGCTTCAGGGCAGACAGGTTACCGTGGTGAATGTGGGAGACAGCCGCGCATACTGCATAAACCGGGAGGACATCCGTCAAATCACCACGGATCATTCTTTGTTGCAGATGATGCTCCGGCAGGGCGAGCTGACCCCGGAGCAGGCACGGCATTTTCCAGGAAAAAATTACATCACCCGCGCCATCGGCACAGAGCCGACGGTGCAATGCGATATCTATCATTTGGATTTGGAGCGGGGCGATTATTTGCTGCTTTGCTCCGATGGCTTGACCAATCTGGTGGACGATCAGGAAATCCTGTTTGAGGTGATCCACGGTGTCAGCAAGGAAACCTGCTGCCGGCGGCTGATCGACATCACCAAGGACCGGGGCGCGCCGGACAATGTCACCGCTGTCCTGGTGCAGGTCTGATGGAAGGAGCGAGCTATGGAAAAGGATAAATATATCGGGCGGCTTTTGGGCGGCCGGTACGAAATCTTGGAGGTCATGGGCACCGGCGGTATGGCTGTGGTGTATAAGGCCCGGTGCCATCGGCTGAACCGGCTGGTGGCAATCAAGATTCTGAAAGACGAATTTTTGCAGGACGAGGAGTTCCGCCGCCGTTTTCAGGCGGAAAGTCAGGCGGTGGCCATGCTGAGCCATCCGAACATCGTGTCGGTGTATGATGTGTCCAGCTCCGAAGAAGGCGACCATATCGTCATGGAGCTGATCGACGGCATCAGCCTGAAGCAATATATGGAGAAAAAGGGCGTGCTGAACTGGAAGGAAACCCTTCATTTCGCTATGCAGATTGCCAAGGCCTTGGAGCACGCCCACAGCCGGGGCATCGTCCATCGGGATATTAAGCCTCACAATGTAATGGTGCTGAAAAACGGATCGGTGAAGGTGATGGACTTTGGCATCGCTCAGGTCACCACAAGGAGCAGCACCGTCACCAAGGAGGCACTGGGGTCTGTCCACTATATCTCCCCGGAGCAGGCCAAAGGCGGCCGGGTGGACAATCGGTCGGATATTTACTCTCTGGGCATCGTCATGTATGAAATGATCGCTGGCAGAGTGCCCTTTGACGGGGACACTCCGGTGTCCGTTGCCATCCAGCATATTAACGGCGTGGCACAAAAGCCCTCGGAGTTTAATCCCAACACGCCTTTGGGGCTGGAGCAGATCATCATGAAGGCTCTTTCCAAAGCACCCAACGATCGGTATCCCACGGCAACGGCGATGCTCTATGATATGGATGAGTTCCGCAAGGATCCCACCAAGGTGTTCCCGGTTTCCTCCGGGAAGGAAGAGGTGGAGCGTGCCGCCGGCACGGAGATTACTCAGGAGACGATGGTCGCGCCGGTGCGAACCATTGCCCAGCGTACGGTCGCCCAGAAGTCTGTCCGGGAAAAACCCGCACGGCAACGGGAGACGGAAAAAGCGAAGGGACTGGGTCCTGCCATTGCGGTGGCCTGCTGCGCGCTGGTGGGTGTGGTGGCTATCATCATCTTCCTTGTGCTGTGGGCGCAGGGAGGATGGAACGCAAATCAGAATATGGTCAGCGTTCCGGCACTGGTGGGTCAGGACTACGATACACTGCAATCCTACGATGGAATTGAGGTGGTGTGCCAGCGCAGCGAGCATGATGCCACCTATG
>CAZAOL010000037.1:0-11538 GCA_964486785.1 uncultured Oscillospiraceae bacterium | reverse complement strand
GCGCGATGTCCAGCACGTCACCGATGATGGTTTCCTTTTCAATCTTTACAGCCATAATAATATCCTCCTAATAGGTTTCCGACCGTATTATAACCGCTGTTTTCCGAAAAAACAAGAGGGAAAGACAGATTTCCTGAAACTGGGGCGTATAGCGGCGCACTTGAAAAAAGTGGGGAAGTATGGTACATTAAAATATCATTACGCAAAGGGGGCGAGCGAGTGGCGGATATTTTGTTTGTCAATGCCATGAAGGAGCAAACGCTGAATCAGGAGGTCAACGGCACGCTGCTGCTGGGGACGAAGCTGCTTCAGGCGGGATTTGATACGAAGGTACTGCGGTTTTGCCAAATCGAAAGCTACCATGTGGATTACGAAAAATTTATCGAGGACATTACCGGGGAGATTCTTCGCGTCGCTCCCAAATGTGTGTCTTTTTACACCCTGTGGCCCTATTACCATATTCTCCTGCGGGTGGCGAAGGAGGTCAAAAGCCGCGCGCCACAAATCCACACCGTGCTGGGTGGACCTCAGTCCTCTGCCACTGCCATGGCTACCATGAAAGCCATGGACTACATAGACTTCATCTGTACCGGCGAAGGAGAGAATACGACCGTGCCCTTTTTCCGGGCGTTGCTTACGGACGGAGAGGGGCTGGACGCGGTTCCCGGCCTGTTCTACCGCAAGGGCGGACAGATTCTGAGCAACAGCACGCTGCCGCCGCTGTGTGATTTGAACACGCTGCCCCACTGGGATTCCCGGCTTTACACTGTGACGGAAACGCCGGAGCAGCTTGCCGCCGGAAATTACTATATGCCCATCGACGCGGGGCGTGGCTGTCCGTACAACTGCTCTTTCTGCTGCACCAGCTATTTTTGGCGCAGAACCTACCGCCTGAAGTCGCCGGAACGGATTTTGGAGGACATTCGTTACTACTACGATGCCTTCGGCATCCGCAGCTTTTGGTTTTCTCACGATGCCTTCACCACCGACCGGGATTTGGTTGGGAAGGTGTGCGACCGAATTATTGATTCCGGCATGAACATTCGCTGGAAGTGCTCCTCCAGAGTGGACTGTCTGACGGAGGAGCTGGTGGAGAAGATGATAAGATCCGGTCTGACGGAAATTGAATTGGGAATCGAAACCGGCTCGGAGCGGATGCAGAAGAAAATCCACAAAAACCTGAACCTGCAGCGTGCCAAGAGGATGATATCCTTCTTGGTGAGCAAGGGGCTTTTTGTATCGCTTTACTTTATGTTCGGCTTCCCGGATGAAACGGAGGAGGAGCTGAACGAAACGCTGGAATTTATGTTCTCTCTGCTGGATTCCGGGGTACAAAAGGCGGGAATGTTCCTGTGCCGGTTCAACCCCGCCACGGAGATCACCCAGCAGTATATGGACCGGCTGGTGCTGGATCCCCGAATAAAAATCCTCTCCCGGGGCGTTTTTGGCTACGAACAGGAGCTGGAGGTGATCGGGAAGAATAAAGAGCTGTTCCCGTATTTCTATCATCTGAACACGCCGGTAAGGGACAACTATCAGTATTTGCTGTATTTGGTGCACCTGTACCAGCGTTTCCCCAACTCTGCCAAGTATATCCGCCGGCTCTACGGCGGCGACAATTTGAGGTTTTATCGGGATTTTGCCCAAAGCAACCGGCATATTTTCCAAAAGGGCTCCCAGTACACGATGGACTGCCTTAACCACCGCCCGGTGGAGATGATGGGCAGTATGCTGGATGTCCATGAGCTGAATTATGCTCCCCAGCTTAAGGAGCTGCTGCGCTTTGTCAACGACGTGCAGAGGATTCAGCACAGCAGGGAGGACCTGGTGATCGAGGAAACCTACGGCTTCAGCTTCTTAGACTTCAAGCTCCGCAGACCCATTGAGGAGTATACGAGCGCGCGGTCTGTGGTGCGTATGCAAAAAATCGGCGGCGTGACGGATATGCGGGTTCTGAAGCTAATCTGATAAAATCCGGACGGGTAATTCTGTCCGGATTTTTCCTTGACTATTGACTTCACATTGTGTAAAATATATACATCTTTTACGGATTTAGGAGGTTACTTATGAAAAAGACTGTGCTTTTGATGACAGTTTTTTTATTGATCCTGTCTTTGACGCTTCCTGCCTACGCGGCGGAGCAGACTCAGGATAATCTGGTAATCAGCTTGACTGCCGATGCGAAGGACGGATCTTCGCCCATCACTGCCGTGCTGACGGTGGAGAATGTGGGCGAGGAGGCCGTGACGGAGCTGGAGCTGGAGCTGCTGGTTCCTGATGGCTATGTGCTGGCAGAGGGGAACGGGGAACAGACTCTGGACACCCTTGATGTCGGCGAAAGCGTGGAGCTGACCGTAGTATACCAGAAGGAACAGGCTGAGGTGCTGCCGGAGGAGCCGACTCCCGAAACCGGTGATTTTTCTGCTGTTGTGCTGATTATCCTTGTTGCGGGCGCGGCGGTGGCTCTGATTGTTGGCGGCAAGCCCATGGCGAGGCGGATGCTTTGCGTGGTGATTTGTGTCGCCATGCTGGGCGGCGTGGTCGCCATGCCCGCACAGGCACAGGAGCTTCAGAAGAAGGAAGCTCAAATCAGTGTCAATGTCACCGTGGACGGCGAGGATCTGGAGCTGAGCGCGGTGGTGCGTTATCTGCCCTCGGAAGCCGATATCGATACAGACGGCGACGGCATCGCGGACTATTTGGAGGAGCTTTTGGGCAGCGACCCCACAGATCCCGACAGCGATGATGACGGCATCGGTGATTATGATGAAATCATGCACACCGACACCGATCCCACCATGACCGATACAGACGGAAACGGCGTGGCGGACGGCGACGAGGATGCGGACGGCGATGGCGTGAGCAATCTGCGCGAGCTGGAGCTGGGCACATCGTTAACCAAGACCGACACCGATTCCGACGGTATTTCTGACGGACAGGAGCTGGAGCTGGGCTTGGATCCCTTGGCGGACGATACCGACGGTGACGGCGTTGCCGACGGTTATGAGCTGGAGCTGGGGACGAATCCTGCTGCCGCTGAAAGCAGCTTCACCATTAGCCAAAGCGAAGGCATGGCTTCTGTGAATCTGGAGCTGGAGGGTCAGCAGGTCAATACGCTGTCCATCAAGGCTGTGAACAACGAGGTTCTGTTCCCGGAGAGTATTCCCGGCTATATGGGTCAGGCCTATGACTTCAGTGTAGACGGCGGCTTTGACACCGCGGACATCTCCTTCTCTTTTGATCCGCAGATCCTTGCGGATGGTGCTGAGCCTGTGATTTACTATTTCAATGAGGAAACACAGACTCTGGAGGCGTTGGAAACGACAGTGGTTGACGGCGTTGCCACCACCACCGTGGAGCATTTCTCCACCTACATCCTGCTGAACCGTACTGTTTACGACGAATCCTTTACCTGGGAAGATATTTGGGAAAGCACCGGTAGCAGCGGCACCGCTGAGGTGGTTCTTGTTATCGACGATTCCGCCTCTATGAGCTACTTTGGCGACAACAATGACCCGGATAACCTGCGCCTGACCGAAGCACAGAATTTGATTGACGAGCTTCCGGACGGCGCGAAGATAGGCGTGGTTCGCTTTGCCAGCAAAACGGAGCTCCTGACCAAGGTGCTGACCAGCAGTAAGGATACCGCGAAATCCTTCCTGACGGATAGCTACTTTACGTCCTCCGGCAGCTATACCTATATGTATACTGCCATCAATGAAGCCATGGGGCTGTTTGAAACCACCGATGAAGACATCCTGCGCGCGGTCATCGTGATTACCGACGGCTACGCCCACGATTATTCCAGCCTTCACAGCTCTACCGTTACCAAGGCGGTCAATAATGGCGTTGTGATCATGACTGTGGGGCTTGGAGATGAGGCTGCCAACGCAACCTATCTGAAAACCTTGGCGGAGGCTACCGGCGGCGACTACCGGCTGGCAGGTACTGCCAGCGATTTGGCACAAACCATTATTGAGGTTAACAAATCCATCGACCTGAATCTGGATACGGACGGCGACACCATTCCTGACTATTACGAAGACAATATGGTGACCTTCAACGGCCAGTCAATCGCGTTGGATAAGTACAAAAAGGATACTGACGGTGACGGCTTGGCCGATAATAAAGAAATTGATATCGAGCTGGTATATAACGAGGATCAGACTCAGGTGTATGTGAAGGGTACGATGTATTCCTCCCCCACCTTGGTGGATACGGACTTTGACGGCACCACCGACCTGACCGACGGCTCTCCCATGGAGGGCAGCTTCTCCGGCGTGCTGACCACCGCCTATGCCACCAGCAATGTGGACTGCGAGATGGACTACCGCTGGTTCTTCGGCGATAACACGGTCTATAACAGCGCAATGAGCAAGGTGTCAATCCTGTTTGCCGCTGAGCTTTATGCGGGCAGTACCCTGCAGCTTAGCGATTCCTCCGGTGCCAATACCACCACCGGTACATCCATCACAGCGGCTATGAACTATTTCGGCCTTTCCAACGTTTCGGATGTGTCCCTGAGCACGCTTTACAGCGACAAGCACCTGTCTGAGGTGGCGGTGGGTCACCGGACGGTGACTTACAATGGCGTGACCAAGACGATTTTGGCCGTGGCTGTGCGGGGCACCAACGGCACGATTGAGGAATGGTCCAGCAACTGTGACATCGGCGACCTGAGCACCGACACCTCCACTGACGATTGGGTAAACACCTTGAATCACAAGGGCTTCGATATCGCTGCCAAGCGTATTGAGCGGATCGTGGACAATTACATAAGCAATCAGGGCTTGAAGTCCAGCCAGCTTGTGTATTGGGTCACCGGCCACTCCCGTGGCGCGGCCATTGCCAATATCATTGGCGCGGATCTGGAGGATGCCGGCAAGACCGCGTTCACCATCACCTTCGCGGCCCCCAACACTACGCTGGCAACCAACGCCGCAAGCTACAAGACCATCTTCAATGTGATCAATGAGGATGACTTTGTACCTTGCCTGCCGATGGAGGCGTGGGGCTATACCGTCTACGGTCGTTCTACCACTACGCTGAGCATCCGGGAGAGCTTTGAGAAGGAATGGGAGTCCACTACAGGCATTTCCAATTACAATTCCGATGCCAACAATATGGATAAGTGCGTGGCGGCAATCGCTGCGATTATGCCGGATGGCAGCGATCCCAGAGTGGAGGGCTTCCGCTATACCTGCTCCTGCCACGGTGACGGCAGTGATGATACGATTACCATCACTAACAAGGGTATGTCTGAAAGCAGCCGTGAGGGCGCAATCGCCAAGATTCCGGAATGTGCGCTGGATTGCTGCATCATCACCCGCTACGACGGCGGCTTGGTCAGCGGCTGGAACTTTGACGTATGTCAGACTCCGGCGTATTTGATGCAGCTCTTGGCGGCGTATATGGGCGGCGCGATCAGCGAATACCGCTTTGCGGTGGAGCTGAACATTGCCGACCGCTATGAAAACGCCAAGACGGCGATCATCGCTGCGGGTCTGAGCGGCATCGCGCACCCCCACTATTTCGAGTCCTACTACGTTCTGGCGAACAATGTGACCGCGGCTGATTTTGCGTAATCATACAAACCCCGGCAGATTCACGTCTGCCGGGGTTTCAGTCTGCTGTAAAAGCGGTGCGCCTTCAAAAAAGTGGTGTCATTGATATGAAAAAGTCTGTCATTCTGAGTGAGCGCAGCGAGTCGAAGAATCCGTTCCCCTTTACCGCAGTTCGTTTTAGGAGAACGGGTCCTCACGTCGCTTCGCTCCTCAGGATGACATGCTTTTTCATTTATCATGGTGTGTAAACACGTGATGATTTCTCCCACCCGACAGGGTGGATTTAGCTGAGTCTCTTTTGGTGCGCCGAAAGGGACTCGTTTGCATTTTCATTCCCTTCCGGGAATGAAAATTAAGGTCTTGCCGCCGTCCAGCCGGCGGCAAGCAACAGTCCACCGGACTGTTGCATTTAGATTGTTCGAGTCCCATGGCGTATAAAAAATATGGGATAGGCAAAAACCTATCCCATATTTTTGGTACGCCGAACCCATCACCCGAAGTGATTGTCACTCCTTCTTGGGTAAGATCAATGTCTCCATTGGGGTCTGTGTCCAGCAGCGTCCAGATGATTAGCTTGTCTTTCGCCACTTCTACCCGATAGACCATCGCAAGCAGAGCGTCATTTCCGGCGGCGTCATCGGCAGCGTTAATGACGATTTGAAGAAGTTCGCGCAATTTCTTTTCGGGGAGGGCGGACGCGTCGACAGTGGCCTTTAATGCGCGCATATCGCGCGTTACAGTGGCCTTCTGCGTTTCAAGGTCTCTTATTCTTTCCTTCACTGTCGTGCTCGCCAGGCCGCTTAAAACGGCTTCTACGGCGTGTTCCAATTTCTCGTTGATTTCACGTTCCTGCTGGATGAGTGCGTTTAGGCGCGCCACGGCGCTGCTCTGAATCTGACCGGAACGGGATTTTAGAATTTTAATCAGCCATTCTATCTCGGTTGGGTCGCCAAGCAGGTGCCTTATCTCCTCGGCTACCCGGCGCTCCAGATAATCGGCGCGGATGGGAGTGGAATTACATTCGTGGGTTCGTTTCTTGCCGGTGCAGCGGTAATAGTAGTATTCGCCCTTGGAGGTGCTGATGGTCATGGCCATCTTGCAATCGGCACAGAACACCTTGCTCCTCAGGGGATATTCCCGATTTTTAGCAACACCGCCGCCCTGTAAGCGTTTATTCATAGACATCCGCTTTTGCACGGTGTGGAAGGTTTCCTTGTCGATGATAGCCGGAATGGCATCCTCAATACGGATAACGTCGGTTCCGTCTTTTGCGTGGGTGTTTCGGGTGCCGTCCTCTCGATAAGGGGTCTGGCCATAGACCAAAGTGCCGATATATTTCTCATTGTGCAGGAGGTCGTGGAGGCTGTTAGAGCCGAAGGGGCGGTCTCGTTTTGTTTTGTAGCCGTCAGCGTTCAGACCGGCGATGATTTCCTTGTAGGATTTGCCGCTGGCGTATTCCTTAAAAATTCGCCGAACAATTACGGCCTCTTCCTCGCAAATCGCCAGTCTGCCGTCCACGACTTTGTAGCCCAGAGCAGGCTTGCCGCCGGTGTGCTGACCGTTGCGAGCCATGAACCGCATCTTTTCCATGACTTTCTGCCGGGTCTGCAACGCCCAAATCTGATTGAACAGAGCCATGCTGCCCTCGGTGAGGAAGTTGGTGGGATCCCTAAGATCCTTGCCAATCATCGGCTGAGTCACCGATACCACCGATACGCCCATGACGGTCAGCGCATCCCGGAAGGAGAACCATGCGGTCATTTTGCGGAACATCCGGCTTTGATCATAAATCACCACCGTATCAGCAAGCCCCTGCCGGAGCTGCTGCATCATTGCTTCATACTGCGGGCGAGTATCCTTCATGCCGGATACTGCCATGTCGGCGAATACGCCAAGGATAGGCAGGCTGTGATCCTTGCACCATACGGAGCATTTTTCGACCTGCACTTCGATGCTGTCCGGATTTTGATTGTCAGTAGAGTAACGCGCCAAAATAAAAGCACCGTGTGTTCTCATTATTTTCCTTGCCTTTCCGGGGCAAATCTGCTATGATAAAAGAGTAGACTGCCCCTATCGTAGTGGGTGGGTTGGTTTTCTACACGCCCTCTCGGAGCTGCAACTCCGGGAGGGCTCTTTTTTTGTTATGATGCTTTGTATATTATACCAGGTAAGCCACGATCATTTGTAACAATGGTAGATTCTATTTTTGCAACAGTAAGTTCCCCGTTCGTTGTCCGGAAGTATACAAAATAACCTGTGTGCTGTCGCCAAAAACATATCTTTGCCTTTGCGATTTTTCCGTTACGATTATAGAACAGCTCTCCGTGGGTTGTATCCGCATCTGTTACATGAAGATCTGTCGTAAAATATATCGACGCAGGATATTTGGATACTCTTCCGGTAAAAGTGTGCGGTGTACACACTATTTTCGAATAACTCCCTTGCTTCCGTGGTTTTAACAGAACATCCTCAATAGGGATTTGCAGCGTTACTGGTATCAACGGAGATAAATGATGAGTACATAGCAATTCCGTATTCATATATTCCAGTTCATCAACAACAATATCTACATTTTTTTCAACTATATCCATATATGCATATGGTTTCGTGCTTGGTCCGGTGACCTTCTTTATGTTGCAGTTCCATTCAAACGGCAATGATGTGAATTGCTCCATATCTTTCAGCGTAATCAGTTTGACCGTAAATTCTTCCTTGTCATGGTCAATTAGCTCTCCTTTAATTGCGGGGACATACACTTCCATTTCTGTCCCAATAGGATTTCGTTCATTGCACTTTTTCTTCCTCTTTAAAAAGTCGAATATGCCCATATATCCTCCTAGCCGCTGATGGCATCAGTCTTGCAAGCAACGAATCTGTACGCGCAGATTCACCCGTTAGGGGGCTTCGCCCCCTGTAACCCCTGATGCAATCAGCGTTTTGAAATCGACCATATCCATTCTGTACTGCGCAATCTCGGTACTAACACCTGCTGCATCGGCAAATGCTTCCGCGGGTAGGCAGAAGAAACGCGCCACATCATCATCAGACCATAACAGATTCAGGGCGAATCGATCTGCTTCGATTTCATAGGTATTCACTTTGAAATATGCGTGGGTATCCATGAAGATGCGGTTGCATCCCCGGCGCAGAAGTACATGACCAATCTCATGTGCACACACAAAAGCCGCATCCCAGTATGGAAGATCCTTCTTTTTTCGGCAATTCCTTGGACGTTAATAGTGATGATTCGTTTGTTTGTAAAAACAACACCGTCCCGAAAATCTTGGTATGTTCCGATGATGATTTCTCAATCAACAAATGTGGGAGCAACCATTTGGGAGAATGTGTCATTACTGACTGGGTGTAGCTTGAAAAAACCAGCGCTATTGAAGTCAATCATTGTCGTATTTGTCTTACCTCTTGATTCTCAGACCGTCTTTATCACGGAAATTACCGAAAAGGATTGCAAGCAGATCAATGATGGCCCCGAAGCCGAAGAGACCTGCTGTAAATGCCCATAGGATAGCGGTGCCTATTTTGCCTACATATAAGCGGTGGACGCCAAAAATTCCAAGGAAGAAACAGAGCCAAAAGGCAGTCCATTTCTTCTTATCACTTACAACAGTTGCGTAATTTGCCATAATAATTCCCCTTTTCATATGTAATAGATTAAGGGCTTTTGTTGAAATCTATCCCTCTGCATTCAGTCCAGTAATGCAGGGCGTTTTTTATATCGTCCTCCGGGAGGTCGAAATATTCCGCTAGCTCCCATAGTTCAGCGCATCCTTCGGCAAAAGCTGTGCGGAAATCGTCCGCCGTTAGGAAATGTTCTGCCGCCCAGCGGTTGGCACGATACTCTGACCGCTCCACCGTTTCATAGGGACTGGATACCTTATGCAATGTGCCGGTGCCGACGTGCCCAAGTTCGTGGTAACAAATACCCTTCAGAAGCCGGGTGGAGGGAATTTGCGCCAAGTCTAAGAAGACGGCATACCGATTCGCGTCCCGAACAGTTGCGGCCTTGCGGGGACAACCGGGATACAGGATTACATCAACATCATTTTCCCGGCAATGGTTATAGAAATCTGATAGTTCAAACACCTTTGTTACTCCTGCTTCTTCGCCCGCCTTTCTCGCATGACCCGAACCATGTCCCTGACGGTCTCCTTGTCGTCTTCTGTTAATTCCTTGTATTGACCGTAAAATGCAATATCAATTTCGTCCAAAATGTCGCGCTCGCCGGATTCGGTGGGCGCTTTTTCAGTTTCTTCGCCTAGAAACTCAGAAACTGGTAGCCCGAAATACTTTGACAGTTTCACGATTACGTCCGGCGAAGGAACCTCAATGTTGTTTGTTTTCCATTTGGTTACAAGAGATTTGCTGATGCCAGCATCAATCGCAGCTCTGCTCGGAGAGACTCCTTTTTGGGTGCAGAGGTACACAAATCTGTCATAAAACACAATACCACCCCTATTATTTTGTGCATAACGACAAAGTTCACGAAGTTCAACAATACCCATTGACAAAATGAAAATCGTGAACTATAATAAGGGCGTAAGTTGAATTTGGTGAACACACTAGCGTCGTATTTGTTGGCACTTTTATGATAGCATAGGCGTTCACAAATTTCAACAAATTTATGCGAGGGGAGTTGAAATTTGTATGCTTGCACAATGGACGGCGGATCTGGTTGGGCAAATGCACAAACATAAGATCTCTAAAACGCAGCTTGCCGACCACATGGGAGTCACTCGCGAGTATGTCAGTATGGTCCTGAATGGACATAGAGATCCCGCCGGTGCGGAACAGCGTTTTCGAGCCGCTGTGGACGAACTTATTTCCGGGAGCTGACCCTACGACAAGAATGTAAGAAAGGTGGTGAGCAATTGAAAATCGCGATAACTCCCGAGGGCGTTTTTGCAGATGGCGCAAAAATCAACAATGTTACTCGTGTAGACGTGGTGAACCTCAATCCCATCGAAGATATGGAGGTGGTGCTCCATGTTGCGGTGAGTGAGATTGAGGTCGACCACAAGAGATTGGGTGTCAAGTAGTGTAAGCTACACAAAGATGGAAAGGAGGAACACATGCCCATCATCGTCAGTCGAACCGGCAGCGAACGCTATTTTGAGCCGGTTCTTACTCCTGAGCAAAGAAAAAAACTCTGGGAAGCATATGTAAATGCCTACATAGACAGGCATCCGGAATTATTTGAACGGGAGGTAACCAATGAAAATCTTTAACGACATCACCGCCCTTAACCACCAGCTCCGGGAAGACCGGGCGGCGGTAGCCCAGCGGCGGTGGCAGGCAGTTCAGAACATCGCAGACCGGCGTGAGAGAGCCGAGGAGCGCACGCAAAGGCTGGCTGTTGCGCTGGATGCGGTGCTGATTGTCGCAATGCTGATGGCAATCATCGCGCTGGCAGTGTGCGCTGGCGTTTAAGGAGGAAACAAAATGAAATACACGCTTGAAGAATTAAACAAACTGGTAGAGGACAGCAACGGCGGCAGCTTGTGGCTGGACGGTCTGACCAGCATCCCCGAGGGCTTCAATCCTACGGTGGGCGGCGACTTGTGGCTGCACGGTCTGACCAGCATCCCGGAGGGCTTCAATCCTACGGTAGGCGGCAGCTTGTGGCTGGGCGGTCTGAGCAGCATCCCCGAGGGCTTCAATCCTACGGTAGGCGGCAACTTGTGGCTGGACGGTCTGACCAGCATCCCCGAGGGCTTCAATCCTACGGTAGGCGGCAACTTGTGGCTGGACGGTCTGACCAGCATCCCCGAGGGCTTCAATCCTACGGTGGGCGGCGACTTGTGGCTGCACGGTCTGACCAGCATCCCGGAGGGCTTCAATCCCACGGTGGGCGGCGGCTTGTGGCTGGGCGGTCTGACCAGCATCCCCGAGGGCTTCAATCCTACGGTGGGCGGCGACTTGTGGCTGCACGGTCTGACCAGCATCCCGGAGGGCTTCA
>CAZAOL010000036.1:0-11967 GCA_964486785.1 uncultured Oscillospiraceae bacterium | reverse complement strand
TATTTTAACAAACAAAGCGGAAAATGTCCACTCTTTTTTCTGAAATTCTTTATGCGATTACAGTCAATGGCTTAAAATCCAGAAAATCCGCGGAAACAAGCCGGAATTCTGTCCCATCCCAAAGCCCCTCAATCGCCATTTTATGGCTTGGGCCGTGGAGATGTCCGTAGAAGCATCGCCGGACATCATATCTTTGCAGAAGCTCTAAAATCTCATCGCAGCGGTAGCCCTTGTACAGCGGCGGATAGTGAAGAAAAACCAGCTTAGGGAGGTCACCTGCCGATTTCAAGGATGCCTCCAGACGGAGGAGCTCCCGCTTAAATACCTTCTCATCATGCTCCGAGCTTCTGGACTCCTCAAAAAACCAGCCCCGCGTACCGCAAATGGCCCAGCCATCATATTCATAGTGGTTGTTATTCAGAATATACTGCTGGGAAAAGCCTTTTTCCTGACAAAAGCGGTAAAATTTGGCGGCAGTGCTCCACCAAAAATCATGATTGCCTTTTAGTATAATTTTCCTGCCGGGAATTTGGTCGATCCATGCGAAATCCGGGCAAGCACCTTCCAAATCCAGTGCCCAGCTCAAATCCCCTTGAAGCACCGTAGTGTCCTCCGGCGTTATTACCGAGAATCCCTCTTTCAGCTTCTCCATATAGCAGACCCAATTGCCGCCAAATATGTCCATAGGCTTGGGCGCGCCAAGGCTTAAATGCAAATCTCCAATTGCGTAAAGTGCCATTATCAGACCTCCGCCATAAGCTTTTGAAGCTGTGCGGCAGTGATTCGCATGGTTCTTGCTACGGTATCTTCCTGACAAACCGGACTTTTTTCAGAAAGCAGTAAGGTCATGCCGCTGCTTCCGGTACGGGAGCGAAAATCGGACAGCGCGCCGTAAGCCAAAGCAGAGTACAAATCCAGTATATATCCGCCAGTGTTATAAACGCTGGGAATAATGCTTTCCACCCGTGCCTGACTAACTACAGCGGCAAACATCCCCTTCCGGATAGCCTCATAAGCGGACGGCTCGGGCATGTAGGAGCTGCCCTCTGTGCAGCTCCAGCAGAACCGCATGGTTTCATCCAGTCCGCAGGTAGCGTTAATCAGTCGCTCCAAATCCGGCGCAATGGCATAATCACATTCAGGCGTGGAGGTTTCTACAGCTAGGGTAGCTGTGTTCAGCTCGCCACGGTGCAGCAGTTCCCAAGTCGTGCCGTTTTCATTGCAGCCGCAGATGATGGTGCCAATGGGCAGTCCCATTTCCCGGGCATACCATACCGCCATTGGCCCACGGAATGCGCCAGACGTCACCGCAACATTGATGGGCTTGTCAAAACTAACCTGCTCAGTACGCAGCAGTTCTCCAAAAATACCGAACAAAGCCGAAATACGAATGGCAATTTCAGACCAATCTGTATGCGTTCCGATTACATCACCGTCAGGATGAATCCTTTGAGACAGGACGCGGACGCACTTATCGAAGGAATGGTCCATATTGTGCCACAGCTCAGCAACCAAAACCCGGTAATGAATGGGCTTTAGCTTGAGCAGGTAACGGCCGATTGCCATGTCCACATCCCAGCCGGTTAGCTTGGCATTGAAAAACAGGTTCAAAATGTCCGCCACATTTTGCCCAAAGGATTTATTGGACAGCTCCTGAATCTCTTCCCGGCTGAATTTGGGCATATGAAACGGCACAAAGAGTCCGCCGTCAGAGCCCTGATTTTGATTCAGCGTAATCGGTGGTGTAAAAACGTCAAATTGACCGCGGGTGGTTACATACAGCATTTTTCCATCACTCCCATCGCGTTGTTCCAAAAAATAGCTTCCACCTGAGATTGGGTCAGCCCACGCTCCAGCAGTCGCTCTGCAAGTAGAGGGTAGCTTTGCACGCCGCGGAAGCCCTCAGCAAGCACATCACAACCATCCAGATCCCCGCCTAAGGCGATGTGTCCACATTCCGGATCCAACTCAAGCCAATGCAGAACATGGTCGCAAACTGTGTCCAATGTAGGCTTTTGTCCCACAAAATCAGCATACTGGTTTAACCCAACCACGCCACCGGTGCTGCAAATGGCGCGGAACATATCGTCTGTCAGATTGCGGGACACTCCACACAGGCTGCGGCTGTTGGAATGGGACGCCACAATAGGCCCCTGTGTGATATTCATAATATCCCAAAACGCTTCGTCGCTGAGGTGGCTGACATCGATCAGCATTCCGACACGCTGCGCTTCTTTCACGAACTCCCGTCCTTGCTCCGTCAGCCCCCCACCGGTTTTGTGGGAGCCGGCCAGCGAATTTTTCTCATTCCATGTCAATGTAGTCATGCGAAAGCCAATCAGCGACAAATCCTGCAGAAGCTCCGGGTCATAGCCAAAACCGGCAGGCCCTTCAATGGTCAAAATCGCGGACATCTTCCCCTTCTGCCGGTTAGCCTCAACATCACCGGGCTTATAAGCAATGGAAATCAGCCGTTTATTCTTATCCACTTCCCGCTGAATGGTAGCAAGCTCACGCTCAAAAATATTTACAGGAGAAGTTCCGCACCATTTTTCCATCTCCGGAGTTGTGTAGCAAGCAAAGCATTGCGCGTAGCCAGGCAGCAGCTTTGCCCGCTCCAAATCCATATGTAAGTCATTTTTTCGTAGATTCCCCGCACTATTGTAATCACTACCCAGTAGTGCGTAAGCGGTATCACAATGCAAATCAAAAACGGGAACATTCATTGGAACGCATCCTCCATATGATGAATCTGTGGCTTTTGTGTCAGAGTTCCCTCCGGAGCATAAATTTCGACTACATCGAACCGGGGTTGAAGCTGTGTGGGATGGTCTGCAAGAAAAATCGAGGCAGTGGTACGGATTCTGGACTGCTTTCGCGCATCCACATACTCCATTGCCTTTGCAAAGCTGCCGGACTTTCTCAGCTTAACCTCAACGAAAACCAAATACTTCTTGTCCCGGACGATCAAATCGATTTCTCCAAAACGGCACCGAAAACCTGTTGCTTCAAGACGAAAGCCCTTTTTTCGCAAATATTCCCACGCCAGTGCCTCTCCCCACGCTCCCGCGATATTATTTTTCCCCATAGAATTTCTTCAGAAAGCTCATACGGTGGATGGGACTTGGGCCATAAGCCGTCAGTGCCTCGTAATGAGCCTTTGTGCCGTAGCCCTTATGAATCTCAAAACCGTATTGAGGATACTCCTGCGCATATTGCAGCATCAAATCGTCACGGGAAACCTTTGCCAGCACAGAAGCCGCCGCAATACTGGCACTTAGGCTGTCGCCCTTCACCACGGTTTGCACAGGGATACCAAAATCCTTGGCGCGGTTTCCGTCAATCAGAGCCAGCTCCGGTGTCACAGAAAGCTGCGCCATAGCCCGCTCCATGGCAAGATACGTCGCTTGCAGAATATTTACCTGATCGATTTCTTCATGGGTCGCGAAACCAATGCCATATGCAATTGCTTGCTCCTGAATCAAGGGAAACAGCTCCCTGCGACGTTTATCCGTGAGCTTCTTGCTGTCATTTAATCCCGGAATTTCCAAATAAGGCGGCAAAATCACAGCGGCGGCGCACACCGGACCTGCCAAAGGTCCGCGTCCGGCCTCGTCCACGCCGCAAATTACACCGACTCCATCCGCGAAGCAAGAAGCTTCAATTTTCCACATTTGATCTTCATTCATGGCTTGTCCTCCGGCAGCTCCAAGGTAAAGCGTCCCAGCTTGCCGCTTCGGTATTCATCCAACAGCACCTTTGCGGCACGCTCCGTGTCGATTTCTCCCCGGGACAGCAAATACCCCCGCTTTTTCCCAATGATTTGCAAAAGCTCGTAACCGGGGCAATCCGGTTCCGCGTCGATTCCGTAGCGTTCCCGAAGCGCGTTGGGATACCGCCGCCAAAGCAGCTCTGTCAGGTGGCAGGAAAGCTCCTCAATGTCTAAAATGGTTTCCTTTACCGCACCGGTATACGCAAGCATAAGTCCAACATTCGGGTCGTCAAATTTGGGCCACAGGATACCGGGGGTATCCAGCAGCAGAAGCCCGCCATCCACACTGACCCATTGCTTTCCACGGGTTACGCCGGGACGGTTTTCCGCTTTCGCGCCTTTTCTGCCGGATATTTGATTGATTAAGGTGGATTTCCCCACGTTAGGTATCCCCACCACCATGACACGCAGCGGACGGTTCATCCCTCGGGCTGCGTCCCTCTCCAGCTTTTCCCGCAGCACTTGCCGCACCGCAGGCGTGAACCCATTGATACCCTTACGGCTTTTGCAGTCCGTGGGCACAGCCGCCCAGCCTTGAGAGCGGTAGTATTCCGCCCATCGTGCCGTAGCATTGGGGTCAGCCAAATCCATACGGTTGAGCACCATGATTCGTGGCTTTCCGCCGCAAATAGTGTCGATGTCCGGGTTGCGGCTGGATATGGGGATTCGGGCATCCACGATTTCACATACCGCGTCCACCTGCTTCAAATCCGCTTCGATTTGCCGTCGGGTCTTGGTCATGTGTCCGGGATACCATTGGATGTTCATTTTGTCTTCCATATTATCCGATTACTCCGATTCGACCGTAGTCTGCCTGTTCTGCACCGCGGTTGTTGCCGGGCAAGAGGATGAAAATTGCCTTGCCTAATATTTCACGCTGATCCACCAGACCAATGGAAGGATCCCGGCTATCCTTGGAGTTGTCCCGGTTATCACCCATGACAAAGACGTGCCCCTCCTCCACCGTCAGCGGGAAAATCGTCCCCTCAGGACGGGTGGTGGGAGAAGAAATATATTCCTCATCCAGTGCAAGTCCGTCAACATAAACAATACCATGCTCGAAATCAATGTCCACAGTCTGTCCGCTGGTGGCAATCACGCGCTTAATGATACATTCTCCACCGCCAAAGGATTCCTTGCTGGCAACAATGATGTCACCTTGCTTTGGTTTGGTGTAGACCAGACTGTTGAGCAGCACCAGCCGATCTCCATCCACCAGCGTATCGTTCATGGAAGGACCAACCACCACGACAACGCGGAAAAACAGCATATATATCACCATGAATACCGCCAGAACGCAAAGTATGTCCTTAAGATCCACAATCAGACTTTGACGCCAATTCAACTCTGGGGCTTCCCGCTCCGGCTTATTCTCATTTCTCTTAAACAATCTCAAATCTGTCGCCTCCGGTCTTTTGCTTTTGTCCTTGTTTAGTATGGACAAAGCTTCTCTTATACATTATACACGCACATTTCAAAAAAGAAAAGGGTAAATTTAGAAAAAACCGCCGGTTTTCCGGCGGTCATAAATATTTTACTTTTAACAGCGCAGCATTTCCTCTGCACTTTTCAATGTAATGTCTGTAATATTCGTACCGCCGATAATCCGGGCAAGCTCCTGTTTGCGTCCCTCAAAATCAAGCGGAATCACAGTGGTGTAGGTGCGGCCGTCCCGCTCATCCTTAGAGATTAGCAGATGGGTATCCGCCAGCGCCGCAAGCTGAGGAAGATGCGTCACACACAGCACTTGCTTATGGGCAGCAACGCTGCGGAGCTTTTGAGCCACCTTTTGCGCGGCTCTACCGGACACGCCGGTGTCCACCTCGTCAAAAATCAGCGTATTCACCTGATCTTTTTCTGCCAAAACATTTTTCATCGCCAGCATGATTCGGGCGAGCTCACCGCCTGAGGCTACCTTGCTCATGGATTTCAGTGCCTCACCTGCGTTGGCAGACATATAGAAAACCACGGCATCCGCGCCGTTTTGGCTTAGCTCAGTCTCATAAAATGAACATTCAAACTGCACTCTCGGCATATCCAACTGGGCAAGCTCCGACAAAATACGCCGGCAAAGCTCCTGCGCCGCCTGTTTGCGGTTTTCCCGCAAAGCTAAAGCGGTTTCCCAAGCTGCGTTCTCAGCCTTGTGAAGCTGGTTTTTCAGCCGTTCCACACGGTCATCGGCAAATTCGATGTCATCCAGCTCTTTTTGCGCCTGCTCTAAGTACGCCAAAATATCCGCGCAGGTAGCCCCATATTTCCGGCGAAGCCGATGAATCACATCCAGCCGAGCCTCTATCCGCTCCAGTTCATCGGCAGAATAGTTCAGACTATCCCGGGCATCCCGTGCTTCTTCTGCGATATCCTGCACCTGATACATAAGATCCGCGACCCGATCGTGCAATGCAGAAAAGGCATCGGTATATTTTCCCAGCCGGGATAGGGCATATTCGGCCTGTGCCAGCAGACCGGAAGCTCCGTCCGCATCCTCTCCGCCATACAGACATTCCACAGATTCATCCAGTCCGTTGCTGAGCTTCTCAGCGTTTTGCAAAAGCTTGCGGCGTTCCTCCAGCGCATCGTCCTCCCCTGCCTCCAGCTCGGCCTTGGAAATTTCCTCGATTTGATAGCGGAGTGTCTCCATACGGCGAAGCTTTTCGCTTTCATCCATGGACAGGCGGTTGATTTCCGCGCGAAGCTGAGCGACCGCCTCATAGCATTGGGAATGTTGCTGGCGCAGTAAAGCGTTATCAGCGAAAGCATCCAAAAGCGGAAGATGGTTCCCTTCGTCCAGAAGCGAGGCGGAATCGTGCTGGCCGTGGATATTGATGAGCTGGACACCCAGCTTTCTCAAGATAGAAACCGTAACCAATGTTCCATTCACACGGCAAATATTTTTCCCGTCCAGATAAATTTCTCTATGGACAACGGTTTCGCTATCGTACGGCACACCGTTCTCCTCAAACCAGCTCAGCGCGGGAACATCCGTAAAAACCGCCCGCACACTGGCTTTATTTGCTCCCGTGCGTATCATATCCCGGTATGCACGCTCACCCAAAATCGCGCTGATCGCGTCGATAACAATGGACTTACCCGCGCCGGTCTCGCCAGTGAGCACATTGAAGCCCTGATTAAAGGAAATATCAGAGCATTCGATAACGGCGATATTCTCGATATGCAGCAGACTCAGCACGTTGTTTCCCCCTACTGTCAGCTAAGCAGATTCTTTATCTCGCTGCAGAAAGCAGCGGCAGCATTGCCATCCCGCATAACAATCATCACGGTATCGTCACCGGCCAGCGTGCCTAAAATGAAGCTCATACTCATAGCGTCCACGGCAGAGCCTGCCGCAGAGGCCAAGCCCGGCAGCGTATGGATGACAACAATATTCTGTGCGTAATCAAAGCCGGTGACACATTCCCGAAAAATCGTATTGAGCCGGGTAGAAAATGTACCGGAAACCTCCTTGGAGGAGGTGGTATAGCGATATGTTCCGAAGCTGGTCAGCTCCTTGACAATACGCAGCTCTTTAATGTCACGGGAGATGGTAGCCTGCGTGCTGTAAAAACCCGCATCCTGCAGCTCTTGCAAGAGCTGCTCCTGAGTTTCTACATCCCTGCTGGTGACAATCTCTAAAATCTTTGCCTGTCTTTGTGTTTTCACATCCACACCTCACTCATTGGCTTTAAATTTTACATTCAAAACATCGTAAAAGCTCCGGTTTTTCAGCCGCAGGAGCTTTGTTTGCATATCTGACTTTTTAACGGTGGTCACATCACCCATATTCAGCCGAACGGCTTTTCCGCCGTCAACAGACAAAAACGCGTTTCGGCGTGTATTGTGGGTCAATCCAACGGTAATGACCCGCCGGTCGGAAGCCACCATACAGCGGCTGGCCATATCATGGGCGCAAATAGGAGTAAGGAGAATACTTTTGGCCTCAGGCTCAACCACCGGACCGCCAGCGGATAGATTATAGGCGGTAGATCCAGTGGGCGTTGCTACAATGATTCCATCGCCGCCAAAGCCCATGGCCTCCACTCCGTCGCAGCAAACGGAAAGATAAACGATTCTCGCCACTGCCCCCTTGGTGATCACCACATCGTTCAGACAAATATCGTGATAGATGATATCCCGATCACGGCGCACGGTCACATCCAGCATCATGCGTGTATCGATAGAATAATCTCCTTTGGCAAGCTGCGCCAGCTTATCCAGCTCGCTGCTCTCCAGCTCAGCCATAAAGCCCATGGTGCCGATATTCACACCTAGGATGGGAACCCCGTGCCGGGTGGCGGTTTTCGCCATATGAAGGATGGTTCCGTCACCGCCGAAGCAGATCACCAGATCCGTATTTTGGATTTCTCTGTCAAGCTTATGAAAGCGAAGATCCTTAGGCAGCTCATAACTCTTATCCACCTCGAACGGCAGACACAGCCGGGGCTCTAAACCTGCATTTCGCAAAATCTCAACAGCCTTGCGGACAGTGCTGAAATCTTTATCCCGGTAAGGGTTTGGTGTCAATATTACCTTCCTGATCATTCGCTCACCCCTTCAACGTATCATGGGCCTGCTGCACAACCGCAGCCGTATCCGGACGAATACCTTCCCTATCCGCCAAGGTCAGATGCCCTAAAAATTCAATATTGCCCTCCGGGCCTTTCACAGGAGAAAAGGTCAGTCCCAAAATCCGAAAGCCCAAGGAATCTGCCAGCTCCACAAACATATCCAATACTTCCTTATGTGTTTGTGGTTCGCGGACAACGCCCTTCTTGCCCACCTTTTCCCGCCCTGCCTCAAACTGCGGTTTAATCAGGCAAAGAACCTGACCGTCAGGCTTCAGCAGCGTCTTGACGGTAGGCAGTACAATTTTCAAGGAAATAAAGCTGACATCGATGACGGAAAGGTCTAGGCTCTCTCCCAAATCCTCCGGAGTGACATACCGGATATTGGTGCGCTCCATAACCACCACCCGCGGGTCAGAGCGGATTTTCCAGTCCAACTGACCGTATCCTACATCAATGGCGAATACTTTTTGCGCGCCCTGCTGCAGCAGACAGTCTGTAAAACCGCCGGTAGAAGCTCCGGAATCGCTGCAAACAAAGCCGGTGGGATTCACCCCAAAATCCCGAAGTGCCTTTTCCAGCTTCAAGCCGCCCCGGCTGACATAGGGGCAAATGACACCACGAACCTCAATGTCCACGCTTTCCTCGTAGGAAATTCCGGGCTTGTCCGCCTTTTGACCGGCCACATAAACCTGTCCGGCCATGATAATGGCCTGCGCCTTTGCTCTGGATTCGGCAAAGCCCTTCTCCGTCAGCAGCACATCCAGCCGTTTCTTAATCTTCATTTCAGACGAACCTCCTCAACGAATTGAGCGATAGAAGGTGCGTCAAGGCCGTAATGCGCGTAAAGTGATGCCAAGTTGCCATGAGTGATGAACCTTCGTCCAAGGTCAATTCCGTCCACCCGAATCTGAGAATCAGCATGCTGCAGTTCCCACGAAAGTGCTTCCCGAATGCCGCAGCCGGCAGCACTCTCCTCCACAACGATGATATGCTTGGTATCAGACATCATATCCAATACCTGCCGGATGGGCAAAGGCGATACGGTCATCAAACGAAGCACCGTGGCTTCAATCCCCCGTTGCGCCAAAAGCTCTGCCGCCTGCATGATGTTTTCCAGCATAGTGCCGTAGGTTATCAGCGTCACATCCGAACCAATACGGTGACGCGCAAGACCGCCGCAGCGGGAAACATCCCCAGTTGGCTCCCAGTTGCATCCGTCAAAGCTGCGGTTACCTCCACGGGGATAGCGAATGGCGACCGGCCCATTATATTCCTTTACCGCCCACTGGAGCATGCGTTTTTGCTCCGTCAGGCTTACAGGGCACAGTATCATCATGCCGGGAGCATGGCGCAGGAATCCGATATCGTAGATACCGTGGTGTGTTTCTCCGTCTTCTCCGACCAGTCCGGCCCGGTCGATTGCCAGTACAACGTGTAAATGAAGCATAGCAACATCCTGTAGGATCATATCGTAGGAACGCTGCAGGAAAGTAGAATAAAGGGCGACCACCGGGACCATGCCCTGCTTCGCCAAGCCACCCGCCATAGAAACTGCGTGTTCCTCCGCGATACCCACATCAAAGGTGCGTTTCGGGTACGTTTTTTTGAATTCAAGCAGACCCGTTCCGCCGGGCATTGCCGCGGTAATGGCGCAGACGCGGTTATCATTTTTTGCCAATGCGACCATGGTTGTTCCGAAATTGTCAGAAAAGCTCTCCGCTGCCACGGAGGGGGTAGCTCCGGTGACAGGATCGAATTTCCCGATTCCGTGAAATTTGGAAGGATTCTGCTCCGCGGGAGCATAACCCTTTCCCTTTTTTGTCATCACGTGAATCAGGACAGGCTCTTTCATTTCTTTCGCCAACCGAAGCAGACCAATCAATGCGTTTACATCGTGTCCGTCCACAGGTCCGAGATACGTCAGACCCATATTCTCAAAGATTGTGGTTGGCAGCACCATGCGCTTAAGCCGGTCTTTCACGAAGCGAGTGGTGCGGTAAACCAAACGCCCCAGCCGATTTTTACTCATGAAGCTGCGGTATTGCGCCTTCATGCCCAAATAGCTTTCTTTTGTGCGAAGGCGGGAAAGATGTCTGGCCATGCCGCCCACATTGCGGTCGATGGACATCTCATTGTCGTTGAGAATGATGACCATAGGCTCTCTGCTCTCGGCGGCATCATTAAGCCCTTCATAAGCCATTCCTCCGGTGGATGCCCCGTCCCCGATGACTGCCACCACATTCAGCGTCTGCTGGGTGAGTGTCCGTGCCCGTGCCATGCCGAGGGCGATGGACACAGAGCTGGATGCGTGTCCGGCGACAAAGGCATCGGTCACGCTTTCACCGGGTTTGGGGAAACCGGCAATTCCGCCAAATTGGCGCAAGCGGTCAAAATCCGCCCGGCGTCCCGTCAGCAGCTTATGCACATAAGACTGATGACCGACATCAAATACCAGGCGGTCGATTTTTGTATCATATACGGTCTCAAGGGCGACAGAAAGCTCCACCGTACCCAAATTGGACGCAAGATGTCCGCCGGTACGGGAAACGCTGTCTATCAAATACTCCCGAATCTGCTGGCAAAGCAGCAGCCGTTCTTCATCGCTCAGGCGCAGAAGGTCCTCATGCCCGTTGATGGTTTCTAATATATTCACGAAGCGTCACGACCTATCGTTATTTTTCTTTCTGAAAAAGCTGGGGATATTTCGCAGGACATACAGGAACCGTCCTACAAAAGAAAGAATCTCCGTGCTGGAATTTACGGCAAAGGTCTTACCAATGGCCTTGCCGCCTACTGTCAGACCGGCAACAAGCGCGGACATAATCAGCGTAACTGCACGCGGCCATGTAAAAGAAACCTTGGTCAAAACCTGTGCGGCAATGGTGGCAGATGCCGAGCCGGAAATAACGCCGCAGATATCGCCAACCACATCATTGCATATGGAACTGACGCGCTCTGCATTTCTCAAAAGCTTGATTGCATCCTGTGCGCCGGGAACCTTTCGCGCCGCCATGGAGTGAAAGGGTTTTTCATCGGCTGATGTCACCGCAACACCGATGACATCAAAAATGATGCCCACAAGAACAATAGCCGTTAGAATCAAAAATGCCACAGCAATCCCGCTGGAGGACATAACCACGTCCGACAGAAGGGAAATCACGCCGGAAATAATGATGGTAACAAAAAAAATAGTGACGACCCAGCGGATCGTCTTAGTCCGCTCTTTTTTAGCGGCATCTGGGTCTGATTTAGCCACGGAGAAACTCCTTTTCAGAGTAATAAAACGGTAGCAGGCAGGATAAATCTTACGGCTTAGGTCGGGTTGGTTTTCCCCGGACAGAGCCTACCGTTGCCGAATAGACCGTTTCCATTTAATCCGTCCGCTCAGGTGTTGCCAAACTTGAGTACCCGATTGCCACTTAGTCCGTACTGTAATCCCCTGCCTGCCCAGTTACGACAGCCTAGGTGATTTCCACGACAGGATGTGCCATAGTCTTAGCCTCTTTTGCAAGCATGGTTTCCGGGAGCAATAACAAGCAGCGTTATGGCCATAACGCCGGCTTGCCTGATCCCCCTTCCCCGCATGTTCACTCAAGGCAGGCTACACTGCACGCAGCACACGATTCTGTG
>CAZAOL010000035.1:0-12037 GCA_964486785.1 uncultured Oscillospiraceae bacterium | reverse complement strand
GTTAGGGCCGCCGATGACAAAGTTTCCGGTGGGGTTGATGTGGATATGAGCAACACCGTCGATGGAGAAGCCGTAGCTTTCCAAAACGGGGGCGATCACGCCCTCCCGGATATACTTACGAAGCTCTTCGATTTGGAAATCCGCGCTGTGCATCACGGATACCACTACGGTGTCGATCCCGATGACACTTCCATCCTCAGCAAATTCCACGCTGACCTGTGTCTTGCCGTCGGCACGGAGCAGGTCGTTGGAGTGGATGCACTGGGTCAGACGGTTGCACAATGCTCTTGCCAGTGCCACGGGCAGAGGCATCAGCTCAGGGGTATGGGTGCACGCGCCGCCGAACATCATACCCTGATCGCCCGCGCCGCCAACGGAATCGTTTGTGCCCAAGGCAATGTCCGCGGACTGGGTGTGGATGCGGCATTGGATTTCCACGGTGTTGGCATCAAAGCCGTCGCCGGGATAAATATAGCCGATGGAGCGGATGGCTTCTCTTGCTACGGCGGCGTAATCCACCACCGCCTTGGTGGTGATCTCACCGCAGATCAGACAGAAATTGGTGGTGACCATGGTCTCGCAGGCCACACGGGAGTTGGGATCCTGAGCAAGACAGGCATCCAAAATCGCATCGGAGATGGAGTCTGCCACCTTGTCGGGGTGACCGTTGGTGACGCATTCGGAGGTAAATAATCTTTTTTCCATTTTGTATCCCTTTCTGTATATAGGCATTAAAAATCGCACACCGAAGATTCGATGTGCGCTGTATCGAATCCTCATCTTTCGTTCGCCGCCGGATTTGGCACCTTGTAAAAAACAGGTTGCCGGGCTTCATCGGGCCGTTCCCTCCACCACTCTTGATAAGGCTGTATGCAATTCTCAGTACATTGTACTCCCTTTCCGGAGAAAGTCAAGGGAAATTTCGACAAAGTCTTCGGAAATTGTTTACGATTTTGATATGGACTTTTGCTTTGTTTGCTGGTAGAATAGGGAAAATGACTTTTGGGAGATGTGTGCTGTGAAAAATCTGCGGACACGCTTTGAACGTTTTTGCTATCGACACCGGAACAAGGGTATCCCCAATCTGATGCTGTATCTCAGCCTCGGCAGCGGACTGGTGTTCCTGATGAGCTATATTGCCGGAAACTATACGCTGTATGAAATTCTTCGCTTTGACAGGGATCTGATCCTTCAGGGGCAGGTATGGCGGCTGATCAGCTACCCCCTTACCTACAGTACCGGCTCTTTGCTGCTCACCGCGATTTCCCTGCTTTGCTATTTCTCCCTCGGACGTGCCATGGAAAATCTTTGGGGCACTTGCCGGTTTAACCTGTATTATTTCTGCGGCGTGCTGATGATGGATATCTACTGCATGATTTTTGGCGGCCGGGCGGACGTGTATTATTTGAATCTGAGCCTGTTCCTTGGCTATGCTACCCTGTATCCCGATGCTCAGTTTTTGCTGCTGTTTATCATCCCGGTGAAGGCATGGATTTTCGCGCTGGTGGATTTGGTGCTGGTGCTGCAGGGTCTGGTGTTCAATTCCTTCCCGTACAATTTGTTTTCTGTGATTTCCCTTGCCAACTACTTCCTGTTCTTCGGCAAGGATGTGTTGAATGTGATTCCTCTTTCGTGGAAAGCCAATATCGGGCGGCTGCTGCGTAAGAAGAAAAAGACCGGGGGAGCAAAGACCGTTCCGTTCCCGTCGGCCGGCTCTTATGATGCCTCCACAGCCAAGGTCAAAGCGCCCTATACCCACCGCTGTACCGTCTGCGGCAGAACGGATGTTTCCAATCCGGAGCTGGAATTCCGCTACTGCTCCCGTTGCAACGGATATTACTGCTACTGTCAGGAGCATATTTCCAATCACTCCCACGTTCAATAAAACAGGGTGCGTTGCAAATCTCATTTTGCAACGCACCCTTGTTTGCATTTGTGAAATCAGGTTTCTCGGGCTTTAAAGGAATTGATCGTACTCACAGGGACGGTATACCATCACATCCTCTATCCGGCAATCCAAAATTCTGCACAGGTCGTTGATGGTGGTGGTATTTAAGGGCTTGTTTTTCCGCAGCTTGTCAATGGTAGAGCCGGAGATGCGGTGATTTTTAATGAGTGTATAGGTGGATTCTTCGGATGCGTTGAGGGTTTTCCAAAACGGTTCATAAGATATCATGGCATTTCTCCGTGTACTTCGGGAGACAGTTAGGCTGCCCGGTTAATATTTTTATCTTATGTTGTGATTTTTATCTTGACTATAGTCGGAAAGGAGACTATAATGGATTCAGGAGAGCGGGTTTCAATGAATAGGGGAGTTGGCAGAAAGTATTTTATTTTTTTACCAAATCTCGACAGGAATAAATTGACATCCGTTTAAGAATATCCTATAATGTACATAGCTGAAATCAGCAATATTACCAAGGAGGAAAGAAAGATGAAAATCAAAAGAGTGCTTGCGTTGCTTTTGGCAATCTTCGTATGCGTCGGCTGCATGAGCGTGACCGCGTTCGCGGACACGGAGGATGCCGTAGAGCTTGTCATTGGCGAGAATACTGTGGCCGTGCCCTATGAAGGGCTGTATGTTTGCTTCACTCCTGAAGCAGACGGTTACTATAGCATCGCTATTGATGAGGATGTGGGCTTCTGTGTTCTGGAGGATGCCGAGAGTGAGTACGATGGCGATACAGAATACTACATTCTGGAGGCCGGTGTCACATATATCGGCTGGATCATTAGCTGGTCGGAGGAGGACATCGAGCTGATTGCGACCGTGTCGTACAGCGAGGATGTGCAGATTCCGGATTCTGTGGAGCTGTTTGAAGGCGAAAATATTGTGGCCGTGCCTTATGAAGGCGTGGAAATTTATTTCATTCCTGAAACGGCGGGTTATTATTGCTTCACCGTGAATGACGAACTGGGCTGGTGCTTCCTGTATGAAGCTGACAGCGTAACCGTCGGAGATGTGGACTACTACATGCTGGAGGCCGGAGTCGCCTACGAGGGTTGGCTCTTTAATTGGGAAGACGAAGATCTTGAGTTTACGGTTACTGTAGCGCAGAGCGAGGAGGGAGCGGTTCCGGAGCCTGTGGCAATCGCGCTGAACAAGCTGCCGGATGATACCGTCTTCTTGAGCACCGCGGTCGATATGCTTTGGGAGGACTCTCTGCTGGGCGGTCTGGAGCTGACAGTCACTTGGGCTGACGGCACGGAATCTGTTTGGAAATTTGACGAAGACGGCAGTTACATTGAAGGCTGGTATGTGTACTATGAAACGGTATACGGCGATGATCCCACACAGGCGCAGGTAATCGTTGGTATTTCCGGCACCGAGATTCCCACAGTCGAGTGGGATTTGACATTGCTGGATATTGAGCCGGAGAGCATGGCCCTTGTGGACGACAGCCCGCTGCAGATTGTTGAGAATTCCTGCGGAATCGATATTGCAAAGCTTGGAGAGCTGCTTGGGGACGATTCTTTGACAGGCTGGTATTATCTGCCCTTCAGCGCATACACCCGTCAGGTGGAGATCACCTTCAGTGATGGCAGCACCGTTCAGGCATACCCCGGTGAAATGGTCTATGGCCTTGAGGTGTACGTGGAAGATTCTCAGACTATGGAGCCGTGGACGAAGGACGGCTTGAATCAGGTTGCATACTTCTATGACGAGTTAGAAGCTATTTTGGATGTTGAAATCGTGGATAGCCCGGTGGAGAGCATCGAGCTAATCACGCCTCCGGATAGCACCTTCTGTATGTATGATGATTATAGCTTTGTCAACAAGGATGGCGAGGAAGTAACCGGCTTCAGACTGTTCTTGCAGGGGATGACCTTGGCTGTGCATTATAAAGACGGCACGGTGGAAACCGTTGGTGAAGAGGATATCCAGTGGATCGAAGTGTCCGGCGAAGAGTATCCCATGATCAACGGCTATCCTCTGGGCGTAGTGGACGGTCTGTGGTCTGTTCTGTTCGGTGAGTTTGAGGTTCCCTGTGAACTGGAAGCCAGCATAGAGTATATGGGCGCGTCTGCACCTTATACCATCTACTTTGTAGAGGAATTTGAAGGCTCTGAGGATGTAGAGCTTCCCGAGGACAGCGATACCTCTGAGGACGAGAATACCGATACTCCTGAGGATGAGAATACCGATACTCCTGAGGATGAGAATACCGATACCTCTGACGGCGTTGAGAACGAGGAAAAAGAGCCTGAGGTCGAGGAGATTCCCAAGACCGGCGATATTTCCGTTGCGGTTTCCGTGAGTGCGGCTGTTCTGGCAGTGCTTTGCGGCGCGGCAGTGATTTCGGAAAAGAAGAAGCTGTTCTGATATTTGAATAACAAGAGAAACCGGGGCTGCCTTGGGCAGCCCCGGTTTCTCAGAGGTCGGAATGACATATCACTTTTTTGACAAGCTCAAAAACCGGGGCTGCCCAAGGCAGTCCCGGTTTTTGGACTTTTATTCAACAGTTACGGATTTTGCCAGATTTCTGGGCTTATCTACATCACAGCCCCGGTACAGCGCCACATAGTAGCTGAAAAGCTGCAGGGGGAGGATGCTCAGACTGGGCTGAAGCATGGGATGGATGGCAGGGACGGAAATGGTGGTATCGGAGACGGTCGCCGCGCTTTCCTCAAACTTATCCAAGGTGACACACAGCACATCCGCGCCACGCGCCTTGACTTCCTTGATGTTGGCCATGGTCTTGTCGAACAGAGGCTCAATGGTGGCCAGCGCGACTACCAGCGTGCCGTCCTCAATCAGGCTGATTGGGCCGTGCTTCAGCTCACCGGCAGGATAGGCCTCGCTGTGCAGGTAGGCGATTTCCTTCAGCTTCAGGCTGCCCTCCAGACAGATGCCGCTATCGATGTTCCTGCCGATGTAGAACGCATCGTGATTGGCGTGGTACAGGCTTGCAAGATACTGACACCGCTCCAGGTTTTTGGGACTTAGCACCTGATCTACATCGTAGGGGAGCTGCTCCAGACCCTTTACCAAAGCGACATATTCTTCATCGGACATAGTACCCAAGGTTTTTGCCATTTGCATTGCCAGCAGGTAGACCACTGCAAGCTGAGTGGAGAACGCCTTGGTGGTAGCGACTGCGATTTCGGGGCCTGCCCATGTGTAAATCACCTGATCGGCAGCCTTAGCAATGGCAGAGCCGACTACATTGACGATTGCCAGCGTCTGTGCGCCGCGGCGTTTCGCTTCCCGCAGGGCTGCCAGCGTGTCTGCGGTTTCGCCGGACTGGCTGACAAAGATTACTAAATTCTTTTCATCCACCACCGGGTCGCAGTAACGGAACTCGGATGCCATCATGGCTTCGGTGGGGATTCGGCAGGTCTTTTCGATGATATACTTGGCGAGCACAGACACATAGTATGCCGAGCCGCAGGCAACCAGATAAATCTTACGCAGTCCGTTGAGATATTCGGCGGACAGCTCCACATTGTCCAGCACGATCGATCCGTCCCGCAGACGGGGGCTGATGGTGTCCCGCAGGGCTTTGGGCTGCTCGAAGATCTCCTTGATCATGAAATGATCGTAGCCGCCGCGCTCCGCTGCGGACATTTCCCATGTGATTTGCTCCCGGACCTTCTCCACTTCCTCGCCGGTAGAATCATAAAAGGTTACGGTGTCGGCATCAAAGACTGCCATATCACCGTCTTCCAAATAGGCGACGGTCTGAGTGTATTTCAAAATGGCGGGCACATCGGAGGCGATAAAATGCTCGCCCTCACCAAAGCCAAAAATCAGAGGGGAGTCCTTCTTTACAGCAATGATGGTGCCGGGCATATCGATACATTGAATACCCAACGCAAAGCTGCCCTCCAGCCGCATAACGGTCTCCCGAACAGCGGTTACGAAATCGCCGAACTTCTCGTAGTAGTAGCCCACCAAATTGGCAACAACCTCAGTATCGGTCTCGGATTGGAAGGTTGCGCCCTTGCGGTACATCTTGGCACGAAGACGGGCTTCGTTCTCAATAATTCCGTTATGTACTACGGCAATCTTACCGGTCCAGGACATATGGGGGTGGCTGTTGCGGTCGGAGGGAGCACCATGGGTTGCCCAGCGGGTGTGGCCGATGCCAACATTTCCCGGCAGAGCGGCACCGTCCTCCAGACGGTTGCGCAGAACGCTGAGCCGCCCTTTCGCCTTGACCATGTTCAGACCCTTTTCGTTATATACACAGACACCGGCGGAGTCGTAGCCCCGGTATTCCAGCTTTTCCAGTCCGTCCAGCAATACAGGCGCGGCCTGACGGCTGCCTGCGTATCCTACAATACCACACATAGTGCGTTTCCTCCTTGACTACCTACAAGGGGTAGTTTTTTGATGTTTTACATTATACAATTATTTTGGTGCACTTTTCAACTGTTTTTTGCAATTTTTTTGACCAATGATGAAAAATTAAACATCATTGGTCAAATTCTCCAAAAAACTGTATTGGCAAATCGGAAATATGGTGCAGTTCGTCTGCGGAAATCGCCAACGCGCCCTGCTGATTAAGCAAGTCAACTGCATCAGAACCGTCGTCGAAGCAGTAGACAGGGCTCCAGCGGCAGCGAAGATTGCGTATTGTGCCGTCCCAAGTGCCACCCTGACGCAGTCCGACCTGTGCAACGAACACGCGAAGCCCCATACAGTGAATCAGCCGGTTTCGGCTCAGAGCACGCTGAGAGGTAAATGGAAGATCAAAGCCGTCCTCGCTGATGTAGAGTGTGTTATTCCGAAGAGGGGCACGGTCAAGCCGGTCGGCAATCACTGAAATCACCTGACCGCCAGCCTCCAGACAGCTTTCCTGCGCCGCCTGATCCGCGCCACGGGCGTTGCCGGAAACCAGCACAAAGCCCTGCCGTGCTGCCTGACGGCCCACCTCCCGGGCAAATTCCAAATTATCATTGCGGATATCCCGGCTTCCAACCAACGACACCGCGGGACGGTGCAGCAGAGTAATGTCGCCCTTGACCCAAATGCAGCCGGGACTGTCATCCATCAGCCGGTTGCGTACGGTCATAGGATAGTCCTCGCTGACACGGGTGATTGGAAGACAGTCTGCCCGCAGTCCCTTTTGCAGATAGTAGCGCAAAAGCTCCGTATGGGAAAGCAGCTCTATAATCTGCTGCGCCTTTTCGCGGCCATAGCCCATGGCCAGCAAATCCTGAACCTCTATATCCCGGTCATCAAAACACCGCTGTGCGCTGCGTATCCGGCGGCTCAGCTCACGAAGCTGGGCTGTAGTCAGGACACGGCGCTGCGAATCCCCCAAATGGCTGGTAAGCAGTATAAAACCCAATTCCTTTTGAATCATTTGAAACGCCTTTTGGGAGGAGCGGGAGCTTTGGAAGGCTCTTCGGTCAGTACCCCGTCGGGACTAAGCACCATGGGCTTGATGGCATAATTGGAGTATTTTGCGATTTCGTCCAGCTTCGCTTTCTCAGGAAAGTTTCCGATAATGCTCCATGCTACGCCCTTTCGCTTGGCACGGCCGGTGCGTCCGATTCGGTGGACGTAGTATTCGTTTTCATCGGGAACATCAAAATTGATGACGCAGTCCACATCGTCCACGTCAATGCCCCGGGATGCCACATCGGTAGCAATCAGCACCGGAAGCTTGCCGTCACGGTACCGCTGCATGGTCTTTTCCCGCTGGCTCTGACGGATGTCGCCGTGGATACACTCGCAATCCAGACCTGCCCGGTGCAGCTCATCCGACAGCCGCTGGCACATATGCTTTGTGTTGCAGAAAATCATCACCCGCTCGTAGCCTTGACTGCGAATCAACCGCAAAGTGGTTTCGGCTTTTTCTAACGGAGAAACGGTGGTGCAGAACTGGTCGATATCGGGCCGGTCCTCCTGCTTGGGTTCTACGGTGATTTCTACCTCATCCCGCTGGTACATCCAGCTCACCGTCATGACCTCCTGAGAAATCGTGGCAGAGAAAAGCCCCAGATTCCGGCGGTTTTTCACCTTGTCGATGATGCGGGTGACATCCTTGAAAAAGCCCATGTCCAGCATCCGGTCGGCTTCGTCAAGCACTACGGTCTGAACCTTATCCAGCCGGATGGTTTTGCGGTTGTAGTGATCCATGAGCCGGCCGGGGGTGGCGACAACGATTTGAGGCTTGCGCTCAAGCTGCTTGATTTGCCCGCCAATGCCGGTGCCGCCGTAAAGCACAGCTACCCGGATGCCGTTATAATATGTGAGCAGTCCCCGCAGCTCGTCACCAATTTGCAGAGCAAGCTCCCGGGTAGGGGCGAGAATCAGTGCCTGAACGGCTTCGAGGTTAGGGTCGATATGCTCGATCATGGGGATGCCGAAGGCAAAGGTTTTTCCGGTGCCGGTGGGGGCTTTGGCGATCACATCCCGCCACTGCAAAAAGTGGGGAATGGCTTCGGCCTGTATGGTGGTGGGCCAGCCGTAGCCCTTTTTCTCCAGAGCCTTCAGCATGGTTTCGCTAAGCCCAAGGTCGGAGAAGGTAATCTCGTTAGATTGCATGGTCATTCGTCCTTTATATTTATGATTATGCACCATTCTATCAGTAATTTCCGAAATTTGCAATAGTTTAATGCCCGGCGGTAAGCCGGGCGAAAATATAAAATCCGTGAAGCCGAAGGTTTTATAATTTTTTTACTTCAATAACAGTCAGTAAATCACCGTCGACCTGAAAACGAATGTCAAAGCCTGCAAAGCTCAGACCGTAAATACGCTCCGGATTGCGTTGATAGGAGGGGCGGGGGTCATGGGACAGCACCGCCTTTGCGGCAGCTTGCTTATCCGGCGGCAGCATGGATAGAAACTGCTCAGGGAAGCAGACCCGAAGCAGGAAATCCGATGCGCCGTCTGTAAAGCCGCCTAAGGCTTCCGGGTGGCTGTCGCTGTAGGGGATATAGGGCTTGATGTCTAAAATGGGGGTTCCGTCCATCAAATCCGCTCCCGCCACGTGGAGAATCGGCCCGTCCTCCGTCTGCTCCACGCTTAGCAGCTTTACGCAGGACAGTCCCAAGGCATTGGGACGGAAAGGGGAGCGGGTGGCAAATACGCCCATTCGGGTATTGCCGCCCAAGCGGGGAGGGCGGACGGTAGCAGACCAGTCCTCCCGCACAGCCTCGGAAAATTGCCAAATCAGCCAAAGATGGGAAAAGCCTTCGATGCCCCGCAGAGTGTCGGGGTTGCGGAATTCCGGCTCAAAGCGGATGGAGGAGCGTAGCTGCTCTACCAGACCGCTTTGACGGGGAATACCAAATTTTGTGGGAAAATCGCTGCACATTCGCGCGATGGGATGTAGTGTGATTTCCATTATGCCCTCACTTTCCGCAGGCAGAAGGTCACCGCAAATACCAAGGTCAGACTCAGAGAAATCGCGGCTCCTGCGGACGCCCCCCAATAGTAAGACACGATCAGTCCTCCCACTCCGGACATGAGAGCAAAAAGGACGGAAAGTAGATGATACTGACGCAGATTCCTTGCCACATTCCGGGCGGCGGCAGCGGGTAATACCAATAGGGAATTGAGAATCAGCAAGCCCACAGAGGAAATGGACAGCGTGACCACCACGGCAATGGCGGCAGTGAACACGGCTTGGCTGAGCTGTACCGGGATGCCCCGGGAAGACGCAAGCTGGGGATGGATCGAGGTCAGTGCCAGCCGGTTGGAATAAAAAACCCAAAACACCAGCACGCCCGCCAGCACCAATGCCAGCGTTCCGATTTGCGCGGGAGTGACCGAAAGGATATCGCCAATCAGATATTTGTTGTACTTCGTGAAGCTGCCACCGCCCAGCGTGGCAATGAAGATGCCCAATGCCACAGCCGCGCTGGAAAACACACCAATCAGGGTGTCTGCGGCGTGGTTACTGCGGCTGCGGACAAAAGAGAAAAGCAGCGCAAAGGCAAGAGAGAACAGCACACACACCCATGTGGGCTCGGCAACGCCGAAAATACAGCCAATGGCAATCCCGGTAAAGGCAGAGTGCCCCAGCGCGTCAGAAAAAAAGCTCATTCGTCCGGTGACAATCATGGTTGAGAGAATACCGAACAGAGGGGCCATAAGGAGAATCGCCAGCAAAGCGTTCCGCATGAAATCCCAACGAAGCATTTCTACAGGCAGCAAATCACAGATCCAATACCATACACTCATTGTGCCGCACCTCCTTTATAATGGAAGGTCTTGGCAAAAGCCTCGGAGGAAAGCACTTGCGCAGGTGTGCCCTGTGTCAAAACGGTTCGGTCAATCAGGATTACCTGATCTGCGTATTTTTCCAAAGAGGTCATATCGTGAGTGGTCATAAGAATGGACAGGTCGTAGGTCTTACGGATTTCATCCAGCATATCCATGAGCATGGCCATGCCTTCCACATCCACGCCGGAAAGCGGTTCGTCCAAAATCAGGATATTGGGCAAAGGCTCCAGTGCCAATGCCAGCAGCACACGCTGCAGCTCGCCGCCGGAAAGGGTTCCTACCCGTTTGTTGATCAAATCTTCTCCGTGCACACGCTCCAGGCAGGTCAGAACCGTCCTGCGCATGGATTTTGACAGTCCCAAAAAGGCGGGACGCTTGCTCATACAGCAGGCAAATAAATCCGCCACAGAAACCGGGTCGCCGGGGTCGAAGGTGGGACTTTGGGGGACATAGCCGATGCGGGGGCGGCGGTCACGCTGACCGGGAGAGGAAAAGGCGATGACACCGTCATAGTCAAGCTGACCTAAAACCGCCTTTAAGAATGTGCTTTTGCCTGCGCCGTTAGGGCCGATGAGCGCGACCAACTGACCGCAATGCACGTGCAGGTTTACATCCTGCAATATCTGCTCAGAGCCAATTTTTACGGACATATTTTGCACCCGAAGGCAGCAGGAATCGCCGCAGCCGCCTCCGTGAAAAAACAGTTTCATCCCAATGCCTCCTTTACAGTATCGATGTTGCGGTACATGGCCGAGAACCAATCGTCTCCCGCCATGGCCATATCCAGGGCGAAGGATTTTACGCCGGTTTCGGCAGCGATAATTTGAGCAGCGGAAACACTTCCGTTTTGTTCCGTGAAGATCGCCGGAAGCGCGTGGGCTTGTATAGTGTCAATTAAATGGATCAGCTCTTGCGCAGAGGCTTCACTGCCGGATTCTTCCTCCACAGCTTCCAAAATGCTCAAATCATAGGTGTCCGCGAAATAGGCAAAGCCGTCATGGAAGGTAATCAGCTCCCGACACTGTAAGTCCGATAGCTGCGCTTCGCCGTATTCGGAGAGTGCGTCTATGTCGGCAATCAGGGCCGCTAGATTTTTCTCAAAGGTGGCGGTATGCTCCGGGAATTGGACGCACAGTCCGGCGCAGATGTTTTCTGCCATGATCTTCGCGTTGGCAGGGGAGAGCCAAATGTGAGGATCCGCTTCATGATGATGGTAAGACTCCTCCTCGTGATGATGCCCTTCATGACACTCAATCAGGGAGATACCCTCGGAGCTGTCAATTACAGCCTGCGCGCCGTCCAGCGCGTCATCCAGAAATTCTTCAAGACCGGCACCGGAAAGCACTACAACCTGAGCAGCCTCGATTGCGCGTACCTGAGAAACGTTCAGGGAATAATCATGCAGGCAGGAAACGCTTTCCGTCACCAGCCGTGCAACGCTAATGCCGGTGTCCTCGCAGAGCCGTGAGGTAAACTGGTAGACCGGCAAAGTCGTGGCCGCAACCTGCGCCTGCGCCTGGGGCGTGCAGCCGGATAGCAGGCCTACGAACAGGATGCAAATAAGAAAAAATGGTCGTAGCTTCATGATAATCTCTCGCTTATGTTTGGTACCTATAGCATACCATGTTTGTCAAGAAAAATGGTGCGTTGCAAAATGAGATTTGCAACGCACCATTTCGGGTATGTATACGATTAGTGGTTCTCCATCCACTCGTTGACCTTAGTCTTGGCCAGACGCAGGATGTCCTCGGTGGGATAGGGAGAGCTCTCACCGCCGCAAACGTACAGGAAGTACAGACCGGCAGGGGTCTGGTACAGGGACTCCTCGTAACCGGCGGGATCGCCGTAGAAGCC
>CAZAOL010000034.1:0-12402 GCA_964486785.1 uncultured Oscillospiraceae bacterium | reverse complement strand
TCAATCATGGGGTTCAAGAGGCCTCGAGTTCGAATCTCGACACTCGGACCAAAAGACCGTGGAATTTTCTGAGTTCCACGGTCTTTTTCTAACTTTTGACCGTCATTTTTCGGGCTGAATGTAAATCCATCTACCACTTATCTACCATTGCAGACTAAAATGAAATCACTGGCAATCATATATGACACCCCGCTGGCGTCAGCTTCGACGCACAGCGGGGTGTTTATTATAAAGAGAAGTCTTGCTCGTCGTATTTGCTGAAATCCAAAGCCTTGGGCTTGGAGGGGATGCGCTTGCAGGGATCATATTTGAATTTGCGGCATTTCTCCTTGGGAGCTACCACACCCCGCTTCATGCACAGTATTTGATTGTCATCAATCACTGTACCATTGGCGCAGTAGAAGCAGGAGCAGGGCACTTTTTTTCTAAACAGCATTTGGCACACCTCGGCTTCAAAGTAAGTCGATTATACACCAACGGGAATGGAAATGCTACTGTTTTTTCTGGATTTTTTCAAGAAAACCGACAAAAGTATACACCCGAAGCCGGAAATTACGGGAATCATCCAATTTACGCACCTGTCAGAAAAGACGAGCTGCACCAGCCATGCCAAAAGGGTACTGATACAGCACTGCAAAGCCTTTCCCGGGAAATACAGCTTCATGGATACGCGGGAGGTAACTGCGGAACGGGTCTGCATAGCGACACAAAGCCCGCCAAAGCTGATTAGTGCGGAAAAGAGAATAAATCGAAGTCCTAAGCAGGGAAGTGACTTTAGACTGACACAGCCGTTTGTCAGCTCAATAAATCCCAAGACGGCAGTTCGTATTCCCTGAGGTAGCAGCCAAAGGAGCCATTGCTCCATAAATCGAAGCCCTACCCGGAACAGAATTACCCAAGCGCACACGCAGGCCATGCTTTTTATGGCCTTTTCCAAGGAGACGATGAGGGAAATCTGTTTTGTTTCGCGGAAGGGTTGGACAGTTTCCGGTTTGCCCGGTAAAAGTCTGGCACTAATTAGGGCACTCACTGTCACCACCAACCATGCCAGAAAACAATAGCCAACGCTTCCCAATATCCCGCTTCCGATACCAAACAGGAACGCCGGACCGCAGGCGTTACACAATACGATCATCCGTGCGGCATCCGTTCGCGTAAGAGCTTTGTTCTCATAGGCGTGACTCACACACCGGGCTCCTACCGGATATCCACCCAGCAGACCGGTCAAAAGCAGAGTCTGACTGCCCTCCGGAATGGACCACAGCTTGCAAATTGGATTGAGACACGGAATCTTTTTGCCTTGCAGCGAGCTTGTGAGCAAATCTGACATAAGGAAAAACGGGAACAAGGAAGGGATAACGGTTTGCAGGCACAATGCGATTCCCTCACTTGCACCGGTCAATGCTGTATGAGAGTCCAATATCAGAATAATCATCACTGCGGCTGCCGAAATGCCCATTAACAAGCTGCCCATCCAATCACCTCGCAAGATTCTATGCACACTTATGCAAAATCATCCCTTGAAACACATAGGATACCTAAAAAGGAGGTGCTGGTATGCAGCGGCACGGATGGGCAGACCGGCTTGCCGGAGCAACCGATCTGCAAGGGGAAGCCTTGCCCGGTGAAAGTGTAGTGGAGCTATTGGGCTGCGGAAGGGTTTTGGTGGAACGGCATTGCGGTGTGACGGAATATGGACGGGAGCGAATACAGGTTCGCATGAAATACGGCTCACTGTGTATCCAAGGGTGCGCTCTGGAGGTGGCAAGAATGACATCGGAGCAGCTTGTGATCACCGGGCGTATTGACGGAATCCATTTGGTCAGGAGGCGTTAAATTGAGTGATAGGAATTTCATCTCCGGCACAGTACAGGTGGAGCTAACCAGCGCAGATCCGGAGAGGGCTTTGGCGGCAATTAACCGTGCCGGCATTACTGTCTATGGCGCAGAACAAATTGGCGCGCTGAGTTTTCGTTTTACCGTGGAACGAAAATCCATGAAAGCGCTGCGCTATATTGTCAAGAAACGTGGGGAAACATTAGTTGTCCATGGAAGAAACGGACTGTATTGGGGGATTCGCCGCTTGCTTTACAGGCCTGTATTGCTGTTTGGATTGCTGATCATTACACTTTTATCACTCTATCTTCCCGGGAAGATCCTTTTTATCTCTGTGGAGGGGAACTCCACCGTGCCGTCAAGCTTGATTTTGGAGAAGGCTCAAGACTGTGGGATTGTTTTTGGGGCATCCCGCCGGGCAGTTCGGAGCGAAAAAATGAAAAACGCGCTTTTGGAGGCACTGCCACAGCTACAATGGGCGGGTGTAAATACCAAAGGCTGCTGTGCGGTGATTTCCGTTCGTGAGCGTCAGATGCCGGAAGCGCAGGAGCAGACGCCTTCCGTCAGCAGTATCGTTTCCTCCATGGACGGTGTCATTCGGGAGCTGACAGTGGTGCAGGGAAATCCGGTATGCAAGGTCGGGCAGTCCGTTACTGCAGGTCAGGTTCTGATTTCCGGGTATACAGATTTGGGGCTTTGCATCCGCGCGGAACAGGCACGGGGGGAGATTTTTGCTCAAACACAGAGGAGTCTACAGGTAATCTGCCCCTCAGAACAGCAGATTCGGGGGGAGATTTACCGTCAGGAGAAAAAATATAGTGTGTTAATCGGAAAAAAACGGATAAATTTCTACAAAGGTAGTGGAATTTCGGATACCACTTGTGATAAAATGTATTCGTACTATCATCTGACGCTTCCCGGTGGCTACCAGCTTCCGATTACTTTTGTAGTTGAGGAGCTTCAATCTGCACAATTACAGTGCAGCAATACAGATTCAGAATCTGCAAAGGTGCTTGCGGCGGAATTTGCCTCCCGGTATCTTTCACAAAAAATGGTGGCGGGGCGAATCGAGGCGAGGTATGAGCTTTTGTTTGAGGATGCGGAGCATTACCGCATGACCGGAAAGTATGCCTGCTATGAGATGATAGGAAGATCACGCAATGAGGAGAATTTTGAGGGCTATGAAGCAAGCTGAAAGAAGCATCAATGCGGAACGGATAGAGGACTTAAGTGCGGTCTTCGGCTCTTTCGATGAAAATATCAAACGGATTGAAGACGCATGGGGGGTCAGTATCATCAATCGCGGTACGGAGCTTAAGATTACAGGTGAGGAAGAATCGGTAGACAAGGCTGCGCGAACGGTGGAAGGGCTGCTTTCCCTTGCCGCCAAGGGTGAGGTCATTGACGAACAACGGGTACGCTATCTGCTTACCCTCGTTCGGGATGGCAACGATCAACAGGTAGCGGAAATGACCAAGGACGTGGTTTGCATTACCGCTAAGGGTAAGCCAATAAAGGCCAAAACCGTAGGTCAGCAAAAATATATGAAGGCTATTCAAAAGAACACAGTTACCATTGGTATTGGGCCTGCCGGCACAGGTAAGACCTATTTGGCGGTGGCGGCTGCGGTGGCGGCGTTCCGGGAAAGAACGGTCAACCGAATCATACTGACCCGTCCGGCGGTTGAGGCGGGGGAGCGGCTGGGCTTTTTGCCCGGAGACTTGCAAAACAAGGTCGATCCCTACCTTCGTCCTCTGTATGATGCTCTTTATGAAATGCTTGGCCCGGAGACTTTCCAAAAGTATCAGGAGCGCGGCTCTATCGAGGTGGCTCCGTTGGCATATATGCGTGGACGGACGTTGGATGACAGCTTTATTATTTTGGATGAAGCCCAGAACACCACTAAGGAGCAAATGAAGATGTTTCTGACCAGACTGGGCTTTGGATCTAAGATCGTGATTACCGGCGACATTACTCAGATCGATTTGCCGGATGACAAGGTGTCAGGTCTGAAGGATGCGGTTCGTGTGCTGGAGGGAGTGGAGGATATCTCCATTTGCCGACTGACCGCTGCGGATGTCGTGCGTCATGCGCTGGTGCAGGAGATTATCGCGGCATACGAGCGTGCGTCCAAGAAGCCGGAAGGAAATTTCCGTCGGGAGCAAAGGAGGAGCTGACATGGCGCATAAGATAAATATCACCTTTGACCGTTTTAATCTGAAAGCCCCGATCATCACAGGTATCATAAAAAAATGTATACAGCAAACGCTGATTTCCGAAGGGGTCACCATTCCCTGTGAAATCAATGTTCTGCTTACCGATGATTTGGGGATTCAGGCCATCAATAAAGCAAGCCGGAATGTGGACAAGCCCACAGATGTGCTGAGCTTTCCTATGTTCCAGCTTACTGCCGGAACGCCGCCGGAGGATTGGACTGAATATTTAGATCCGGAAACGGGGCTTTGCCCGTTGGGAGATATGTGTATCAGCCTTCAACGTGCTTGCGCACAGGCAAAAACCTTTGGACATAGTGAGCGGCGGGAAATTGGCTATTTAACGATTCATTCCATCCTGCATCTATTGGGCTATGACCACTTGGATGAGGGCCCGCAAAAGGCACAAATGCGTGCCAGAGAAGAAGACATCGCCGCCTTGATTCCCGGCATGACCAGATAAAAAGGAGAAACATATGAAAACCAAAACGGCTATGATTACCATTGCCGGACGCCCCAATGTGGGCAAGTCCACTCTGACCAATTATTTGGTTGGCGAGAAAATTGCCATTGTATCCAACAAGCCTCAAACTACCCGCAACCGAATCTGCGGCATCGTCACCCGGGGACAGACCCAATTTGTCTTCGTAGATACCCCCGGCTACCACCGCGCCCGTACAAAGCTGGGTGACTACATGGTTAATGTGGCGCGCGGCTCCATTGCGGATGTGGATTTGACTGTGCTTGTAGTCGAGCCGATTGCATCCGTTGGCCCTCAGGAGGAAGGCCTGATTGAGAAAATTCGCAGCAGCAAATGCCCCGCGGTATTAGCAATCAATAAAATTGATACCGTGGAAAAGGACAAGCTGCTGGAGGTGATTTCTGTATACTCCCAGGCTGCGGAATTTGATGCCATTATTCCGATTTCCGCAAAAACCGGTGACGGCGTAGACAAGCTGCTGGAAGTCTGCGAAAAATATGCTGTAGAAAGCCCCTTCCTGTTTCCTGAGGATTACACCACCGACCAGCCGGAACGGCAGGTAATGGCGGAGATCATACGGGAGAAGCTCCTTTGGTGTTTGGATAAGGAGATCCCCCACGGTACCGCTGTAGAAATTACCACCTTTTCCGAGCGGGACAGCGGAATTATCGATATCGATGCCACCATCTACTGTGAAAAGCCCAGCCACAAAGGAATCATTATTGGAAAGCACGGCGCGATGCTGAAAAAAATATCCTCCATGGCACGAACCGATTGCGAAAAATTTATGGGCACAAAGGTTTATTTGACCACATGGGTCAAGGTTAAGGAAAACTGGCGAGACAGTGATTTCCTTGTGCGGAACTTCGGCTATAGTGAATGATTTCCATGAGTGATTTGCCGCAGCTTTGCAAAAAATATCCCCGGAGGGATGGATATGGAAGCAAAGGATTACTGGCAGCTCTTTATGGAAACCGGCGTGCCGGAGTATTATATGATGTACAGCAAGGCAATGAAAACGGAGGGAACTCATGTACCTTACCACACAGGCTTTGGTGCTGCGAATCACGGATGTGAATGACAGGGATGCTTTGCTGACCCTGTTGACACAGGAGTATGGCAAGGTGACCGCAAAGGCCCGTGGACTGAGGAAAAAGAACAGTCCGCTGGTTGCACCCTGTCAGCTTTTGGCTTTCGGGGAGTTTACCCTGTTTGAATACCGCGGGAAATATACCGTAAATGAAGCACATTCTATAGAGCTGTTTCAAAATCTTCGGAGAGATCTTTCAAAGCTCTCTCTGGGTACATATTTCGCGCAGGTTGCCGAGGTGATGGCGCAGGCGGATCAACCGGATTCTCAGCTACTGTCGTTGACGCTTAATTGCCTGCACGCTTTGTCCAAGCTGGAGCTTCCCGAGCCGCTGGTTAAAGCGGTGTTTGAGCTGCGCTGTGCCAGCAATGGCGGCTATACACCCGAATTAAGGGGATGCCACATTTGCGGAACACCTGAAACGGTTTATTTTGATATTTCCGGCGGCACTCTTTTGTGCAAAAACTGCAATGGCAATGGCTCGGGTATACGTATGCCGGTGTCACCGCCGGTTCTGGATGCCATGCGTTACATCACACAATGTCACCCTAAGCGACTGTTCTCATTTTCTTTAGGAAAGAATGAGCTTTCCGTGCTTTCGTCTGTAACTGAGGCATATCTTGCCGCGCAGCTTGAGCGGGGGTTTTCGGCTCTGGATTTTTATAAGTCGCTATCTGTTTAGGAGAACAATATGTCTGAATTATACCAACGATCACTTGTCAAGCTGGAGCTGGATCAGGTGCTTGCCATGCTTGCGGACTGCGCCGGAAGCACGGAAGGCAAGGCCCGTTGCGCCCAAATCCGCCCCAGTTCTGATTTAAACGAGGTGCTGGCTTTGCAGCAGCAAACCACAGCCGCCTCAAATCTGTGCACGAAAAAGGGATATCCCGGCTTCTCTGATGTGCAGGACGTTTCGGAATCCTTGGAGCGTGCTGACCGGGGCGGTGCGCTGCAGCCCAAGGAGCTGCTTAGAATCGCCGCGATACTCCGGTCTGCCCGAACGGTACGCGGTTACATTGCGGAAGATGAGGAGCATACGGTTCTTACGGATATGTTCCGAGCACTGATGCCCAACAAATACTTGGAGGACCGCATCTTTGGCGCAATCCTTTCTGAAGAGGAGATAGCGGATACTGCCAGCTCGGCCTTGGCGGACATTCGCCGCCATATGCGTATTCAGGCGGGTAAGATTCGTGACAGCCTGCAAAAGGTAATCTCCTCTCCGGCCTACAGCAAATTTCTCCGCGAGCCGATTATCACCATTCGGCAGGGGAGATATGTTGTGCCTGTCAAGTCTGAATGTCGTGCAGATGTTCCCGGCCTAGTACACGATGTTTCGGCCAGCGGATCAACCTTCTTTGTTGAGCCTATGTCTGCTGTGAACGCGAATAACGCGCTGCGAGAGCTGGAGCTGAAGGAAAAAAAGGAGATCGAACGTATTCTGGCGGAGCTTTCCGCCGAGGCATCCGGACACCGGGACGATATTCGGCTAAATTTTGAAGTGCTGGTGCAGTTAGATGTGATTTTTGCCAAGGCACGTTTGGGCTACCTAATGAAAGCATGGGAGCCTATGATGAACGACCGGGGCGAGGTGGAATTGCGGAATGCGCGCCATCCCCTCATTGACCCCAAAACGGTGGTTCCCATCAGCCTTCGGCTGGGCACGGATTTTGATTCCATGATAATTACCGGTCCGAACACGGGAGGTAAAACCGTAACACTAAAAACCGTGGGGCTTTTGACGTTGATGGCTGAGTGCGGCCTGCACATACCGGCAGGGGACGGAAGCCGACTTTCGACCTTTGACCGGATTTTGGCGGATATTGGTGACGAGCAATCTATCGCGCAAAGCCTGTCTACCTTTTCAAGCCATATGCGAACCATTGTAGATGTTGTGGCACAATGTGACAGCCGCACTTTGGTGCTTTTTGATGAGTTAGGGGCGGGAACGGATCCTGCAGAAGGTGCTGCCTTGGCAATGGCAATCATCGAATTTTGCCGCAAAATGGGCAGTCATGTGGTAGCCACCACCCACTATGCGGAGTTGAAGCTGTATGCCATGCGGACGGCTGGTGTCATCAATGCGTCCTGCGAGTTTGATGTAGAAACACTGCGTCCTACCTATAAGCTGTTGATTGGTATTCCCGGCAAATCCAACGCCTTTGCGATTTCGAGAAAGCTGGGGCTTTCTGATGAAATTTTGAAGGATGCTTCTAATCTTGTGGGACAGAACGACAAGGATTTTGAGGCTGTGCTTTCTCAGCTTGAGGAGCAGCGTCAGCAAATGGAGTCTGCCAGAGAGGAAGCGGAACGGCTGCGTCGGGAAACTCAGAGAATCAAAGAAAAAAGCGAGCAGTTCAGCGCACAGCTCCACAGTGAACGGGAAAAAGCACTGGAAGCTGCCCGCGCGGAGGCACAGCGCATTATTGAGGATACCCGCAGAATGGCCAACGCCGCGTCTGAAGAAATCAAAGCGATGAAAAAGCAGCTCTCAGAAACCGGAGATACAGCGTTGATAGATCAACGTCAAGCTGCACTGCGCCGAGATTTGAATGAGGCACAAAGCAAGCTCCGCGCCAGCCAGCCCCAAAAGGAGCGTCCCGCAGCCAGCAGAGAGATTATGATCGGGGATACCGTGGAGCTTTTGAAACTGGGCACGAAAGCCAGCGTACTTGCCATCAACAAGGATGGCAGCTATGAGCTACAGGCAGGCGTTCTGAAACTGACCGCGAAGAAGGATGAAATCTATCTGTTGGAGCAGAATGAGCCATATAAAGAAAAACACATTCGTCCCGCGCATTCCGGGCGGGAAATGAAAATGTCCGCCATGTCCAATGAGATCGACCTGCGTGGCATGGATACAATCGAGGCGGTCTGTGTTCTGGAGCGTTATCTGGACGAAGCAATGCGCAGTAACTTGCAAAGTGTTCGCATCATCCACGGTAAAGGGACGGGAGCGGTCAGAAATGCGGTGCAGCAAGCCTTGCGGAAGATAAAATATGTAAAAAAATTCCGGCTTGGGAAGTACGGAGAAGGCGAGGATGGTGTGACCATTGCGGAGCTGGGCTGATTTTGCCGGAAAGTACCATGTAATTTTACGGATTATTTGTTGACATTTTGGATGATTTTGTTTATTATAATTCGAGAAATGTCACGCTCGCAAAAAAGCGGGCAGTTTAAGGAGTGTTACCATGATTAATAAAGAAGTCGTTGTTCGGTGTGAATCCGGGCTGCATAACCGTCAGGCTACATATTTTGTTCAAAAGGCGAATGAGTTTGATTGCAGCATTTGGGTGGAATCCGACAACCGAAAGATGAACGCCAAAAGCTTGCTGGGGATTATGTCCCTGAGTATCGTTACCGGCGCCACCGTTACTCTGACTGCTGACGGCTCCGATGCTGAGGATGCTGTGGCGGCTTTGGAAACTCTGCTGCAGCGCGACGTTTACTAAGAATTCTCCGCCTCAGTGCTACGCATTGAGGCGGTACTTTTTGGTGGTATTATGAGTTTTGAAGAACTGAAAGAAAAAGCCCTGAGTCTGCCGTCTGCCCCGGGTGTATACATCATGCGGGACAAGTCAGACAAGGTTATATATGTGGGCAAGGCCAAAAGACTGAAAAACAGGGTAAGTCAATATTTTCAGGATACAGCATCTCATACGCCGAAAACGAGGATTATGGTCAGCAAAATCGACCACTTTGATGTCATCGTGGCTGCCACGGAGTTTGAGGCACTTGTGCTGGAGTGTTCTCTGATTAAACGGCACATGCCTAAATATAACATCCTTCTAAAGGATGACAAGGGTTATCCCTATTTGCGGCTGGATATGAAAGAGCCATATCCCAGAATCACTGTAGTCAGCAAGCCGAAAAAGGACTGCGCGTCCTATTTCGGTCCGTACGGGAGCCGTTTCGTCACCCATAATGTGGTAGAGGCACTCACATCTGCCTTAAGGCTTCCGGACTGTTCAAGGCAATTTCCCCGGGATGTGGGAAAAAACAGGCCTTGCCTGAACCGTCACATGGGACAGTGTGACGGTTGGTGTCAGACAGACCGCACACAGGAAGAATACCGTCAGCGAATAGAGCAGGCGCGACACATTCTCTCGGGAAATCATAAGGCTGCCGCAGAGGAGATTCGCAGGCAGATGCTGCAGGCGGCGGAGAAGCTGGAGTTTGAGCGGGCAGCCAGGCTTCGCGACCGTCTGACGGCTGTGGAAGCATTGGGGCAAAAGCAGCTTGTCACGGCACTTTCTTTCGCGGATACCGATGTGATCGGCTATGGGCAGACAGAAACAAAGGCCTGCTTTGCGGTGCTTCATTTCTCCGGTGGTAACCTGTTGGACAAGGATTATGAGATTTTTGCCGTACCGGAAGATAAGGAGACCGCCGTATCCAGTCTGATGAAGCAATATTATTTGAGCCGGGGTGTTGCGCCGAAAAACATACTGCTGCCATTTGCTGTAGAAGATATTGAACTGTTTCCCCAGCTTTTGGAACAGGAGCTTGGCTTGAAGATTCGACTAAGAGTCCCGCAACGGGGGGATAATGCCCGGCTGGTGGAGCTTGCGGTAAAAAACGCACAGGAGGAAGCGCAGCGTGTCACCAGCAAGGAGGAGCGCATTTCCGGAACACTGTCTGCGCTGGAATCCATGCTATCCATCCGTTTTCCAAAGCGAATCGAAGCTTATGATATCTCCAACATTTCCGGCACGGATATTGTAGCCGGGATGGTAGTCTTTTTGGACGGGAAGCCCCGAAAAAGCGACTATAAACGCTTTCATATCGAAGGTATGACCAATCAGGATGATTATGCGTCTATGCGTCAGGTGATTTTGCGGCGGTTTTCTCATTATTTGGCGGGGGATAAGGGCTTTGCGGATGCGCCAGATCTGATTCTGATTGACGGCGGTGTGAACCATGCTAAAACCGCCGTGGACGCGCTTCAGACGCTGGGATTATCCATGAACGTGTTCGGCATGGTGAAAGACAGCCGGCACCGTACAAGGGCTTTGGTGACCCCTGACGGGCAAGAAATCTGGATAGACAGCAACCAATCCGTTTTTTCTCTCGTAGGAAATATTCAGGAAGAAACTCACCGTTTCGCGATTACCTTCCACCGTCAGCTTCGCAGCAAAAGGCTTCGTTATTCTGAGCTGGATGCCATTCCCGGAATCGGGCCGAAGCGAAAGCAGGAGCTGTTGAAGACCTTCCGCTCTCTCGGCGGAATTGGGCAAGCTTCCTTAGAGGAGCTGCAAAGGCTGCTGCCGAAGGATGCCGCTATGGCGGTTTACCAACATTTCAAGGAAAAACAGGAGAGATAAATATGCGTGTAATCGCGGGCACAGCGAAAGGAACCGCGCTGAAAACACCGGATGGACTTTTGACCCGACCCACAGCGGAGCGTGTGAAGGAAGCGATGTTTAGCATTATACAATTTGATATTCCCGGCGCGCGGGTGCTGGATCTATTTGGCGGAACCGGACAGCTAGGCATCGAAGCACTGAGCAGAGGCGCAAAGCGCGCGGTTTTTGTGGATCAGCGGGAGGATGCGTGCAGGCTGATTCGAGAAAATCTGAAACGTGCCAAGCTTTCTGAAAGTGGAGAAGTGGCGCGCGCAGACTATCTTAGCTACCTAAAAAACTGCCGGGAACACTTTGATATTATTTTCCTTGATCCCCCCTACGCAGAAGTTTTTTTGGAAAATTCGCTAAAACAAATAACGGAAATTGACATTTTGCGATATGGTGGTATAATAGTGGCGGAGCGTCCTTTGGGCAAGGAGCTTTCTTGGACTTTTCCGGGCTACACCCGCTCGAAGGATTATAAATACGGCAAGACCCTTCTGGCTGTTTACCGAAAGGATCGTGACGAATGAAGACTGCGATTTATCCCGGCAGCTTCGACCCGATAACTAGCGGACATTTGAATATCATACAGCGCGCGGCCAACATTTTTGATAAGCTGATTGTTTGTGTTATGGTCAATGGCGCGAAATCACCGATGTTCGACTTAGATGAACGTGTCGCCATGATTCGCCGGGTCACGAAGGACATTCCCAATGTGGAGGTGGATTCCTCCGATGAGCTTTTGGCGGATTATGCCCGCCGGCGTGGAAGCTGTGTGATTGTAAAAGGACTGCGTGCCGGTTCGGATTTTGAAAACGAATTCCAAATGGCTTTGATTAACCGAAAAATTAACCCTGAGTTAGACACGATGTTCCTGACAGCGGAGCATCAGTATATGTATCTAAGCTCCAGCACGGTTAAGGAGCTTGGTCGCTATCATGTAAAACTGTCTGATTTTCTCCCGGAAGAAATCATTCCGGATTTTCAGCAGAGAATAAATCGATTACGTTAAGGAGGATATCCCAATGAACGAGAAGCATATTGAAGATATTATCACCGCCCTGTATGATATGGTGCAGGATGCCCGCGCATTGCCGCTGGGGGCTGATAAGTGTATCCTTGAGCGGGACAAGGCTCTGGATATGCTGGATGCTATTATGGCACAGCTTCCTGCCGAGCTGAAGCAGTCGCGCACGATTGTAGAAAACCGCAACGAGCTGGTGGCACAGGCCCGACGTGAGGCGGAAGCCATCATTAAGAAGGCTCAGGACGAGGCAGAGCGCATGGTAGCGCAAGAGCCGATTTATGAAGAGGCTAAGCGGCGCTGTGCTGAAATGCTGGCGCAGACGCAGAGTCAGATTGCCAGCCTGAGAAAGGTCAGCAATGAGTATATGGATGATGCACTTCGCCGCACGGAGGAGGCTATGGCTCAGT
>CAZAOL010000033.1:9031-12589 GCA_964486785.1 uncultured Oscillospiraceae bacterium | reverse complement strand
TCGTTGCCGCTCTGGTCATGGGCGCGCTGGGCTTCCTCTGCTTCCAGTTCATGATCAAGAATACCGAGATCCGTGCCGAAACCGAGGTTTCTTTGAACGAAAATCAGCCCAAGTTCAATGTGTTCAAGGCAATGGGCAACTTTATGAAGAACCGTCCCGCTGTGGGCGCGACTTTGGCCGCTATGGGTATGTTCATCGGTATGCAGGGCGCGAACACCGCTGTTTCTGTTACCTTCCAGATCTATTTCCAGAATCCTAAGATCTCCGGTCTGGTTTCCATGTTCTCCATGCTCCCCATCGCTGTCTTTACTCCTTTGGCCCGTAAGATGGTCGTGAAGTACGGCAAGAAGGAACTGTCTCTGGTCGGTTCTGTCTGCTACATTGTCGGTGCTGCTGTCCTGTTCCTGACACCTTTGGGCATCATTCCTGTCAGCCAGGGTAATACCGGGCTGGATTTGGTCATTTACATCGTTGCGCAGTTGATCATGGCTCTGGGCATGGGCATTTACTCCACTGTTTCCTGGGCTATGATGGGCGATGCCATCGACTACAACGAGTGGAAGACCGGCAGCCGTGAGGAAGGCGTTGTCTACTCTCTGCACTCCTTCTTCCGTAAGCTGGCTCAGGGCGTTGGCCCCGCGCTGGCACTGGCCATTATGAAGGGCATGGGCTATGTGAACAATGCTGTCGACCCTGAGACCGGTGCTGAGTTTATCGATGTTACTCTGCTGTCCTGGGATTTCGCAGTTGAGCTGCGTGGCCTGCTTGCGATCCTGTTCCTGGTCGCTGGTGTTATGATGTTCATCGGCCTTGGCTTGGTGTACAATCTGGACAAGAAGACGCTCAATAAGATGAACGAGGAGCTGGCTGCCCGCAAGGCTCAGTAATTCTCTATAGTAAAAGGGTGCGTTGCAAAATGAGATTTGCAACGCACCCTTTTTGACAGATTCTTGCCCCATATCCGGCGCGGCGGAAAGCCGCGCCACCTTCTCCCTCGGGAGAAGGCTTTTTTTACCTGCGGGGGTTATTTTTTTCCGGTATAGAACAGGCGTCGGTCTAAATGGGTTTTGCGGATTGCTTGATACAGCGCGCTGCCCAGCACCAGCAGAACCGCGAGCTCTCCGATGGCCACATATACCGCATTGATCCAAAAGCCGCCGCCGATAACCACCGTCAGCTCCCAGCCTACCAAAACCGCGTTAGTCAGGGCGGGCATACACAGCCCCAAAAGCGGCAGATTCCTGACGGTGAGTTTCCGGCTGTACCACATAGCGGTGGCCGCCAGCGCGGAGGCAAGGCTGCCTATCAGAAAATCCATGGGGAGTCCCATGCCGGAGGTGAGGTTGAACAGTAGGCATCCCAATGTCAGTCCCGGAATCGCTGCCGGAGTGAAAAATGCCAGCACGCACAATGCCTCGGACGCCCGGAATTGAATCGCCATGTTGGCAGACCCGGGGAGCAGCAGGTTTTGCAGGTGGGTCAGGGCGGCGTAGACTGCCGCGATGATGGCGGCGTGGGCGAGAAAACGGATATTTGCTTTCATAGGTTCCTCCAGAATAGAAAATGGACGCAGTCCGCGCCCACAAAAAATGAGCGCAATGCGCCCATCAAAGTCCCTAGTTTTGTTTAATGACAGGATGGTCACGAACTGTCCGTATTTGATTAGTGGTATCATACAAGGTTTTGCGCGATTTGTCAACCCCCTGCGGGTGTAGTAAAGACGGAGATAAGGGCGTGCCGGCACGCCCTTCAGAGTGTTAATAAACCCCTGTCATTGCGAGGAGATCCCTTGCGGGCCGACGCGGCAATCTCATTTTATTCCTTTAACAGTCTAAAATTGTGCATAAACCCAACAAAACTGCGTAGTTTTTCATTGAGATTCCCACGGTCGCTTCGCTCCTTCGGAATGACATACCAAGTTTTTCGACAGTCTGAAGGGCGTGCCCTCCGGCACGCCCTTTTGGGGTATTTACGCAAGACCGCCGGCTTCGATGTAGTCTGCCAGCAGATCCCGGGCGTATACGCCCTCGTCATATTCCTCCACCACGGTCAGGTGATTCGGCGCGTAGAGGGCGGAATAGCTATCGGTGACAATATAATAGGTGGCATTCATGTTGATTTTGCTGGAGACCTGCCGCCCATAGTCGCCATAGCCAATGAAGTAGTTGGAATTGTTGGTATTTAAGAATTTGGACGACAGATACCGCCCTTGTATGGAGCAGAGGGTGAGACGGTTGTCAAAGGGGAACATGGTTTGCAGATCCGCATAGGTCACATCCCCCGCGTACAGGCACCCCGGAGAGCGGATGGAGATGTAGCCGCCGCCCAGTACGATGTCATACTGTTCGCCCCAACGCTCCACACCGGCCTCATAGTACAAATCCGCTACCAATTGCCGCAGGGCGTTGCCGCTCCTGTATTGCCCGTTCTGTCCCAGCAGACGGGTGGCGGGTGTGATTTGCTCGCTATACTTTTCTACCAAATCTTCAACAATGGGATCGTCCTCCAGATGCTGGTAGCTGCTGTGGGTGATCAGTGCCGTTGTCTGTACGGAGGAGGTATCGTTGGCGGTGTTCAGGGCGAGCTGCACATAGGAGATACCGCCCTTGTTGTCGCCACGGTTTTGCAGATGGTACACGCCATAGTTATCTATAAGGCGGTAGCCCTGATGGGTGTGTCCTTCAAAGACCAGATCCACATAGCCGTCAGACAGGGCAGTGTCGTAATAGCTGGATATTTTGCTGGAGCTTACGGAGGTGAGGGTATTTTCCGTGCTGCCGTAGCCGTCATGGAGGGAGTAGATGATCAGATCCGCCCCTTCGCTGCGAAGCCGCTCCGACTCCGCCTTTACCAGCGCGGTGAGCTGGCTGCCGGTTTTGAAATACACATTCTCGGTCTTATCCGCGGCGATGGAGGAATAGCAATCTCCAATAGCTCCGATGATGCCCACCTGCAGACCGCCTCTTTCTACCATCACGGAGGGAGTGCAGTAGTCCGCAAGGGTATCGGTGTCCCGGTCGTAGATATTGATGGCAAGGAAGGGGAACTCCGCCAGCTCCAGATTCTCCCGGATGGAATCCTCGCCCCAGTCGAACTCATGGTTGCCAATGGTCATGGACACGAAGTCCAGCTCGTTCATCCACTCGGTAATCACAAAGCCGTTGGTGCTGTTGGACTCTGCGCTGCCCTGCCACATATCCCCGGCGGACAGAATGATCACATTATCCTGTGTCTGCTGGGCGTTCTTCAAATAGGTGGTCAGCTCATCCACCCCGGGATGACTGTCCCCGTCCAGCATTTTGCCGTGCAGGTCATTGATGGAGTAGATATTGAAATAGACGTATACGGAGTCAAAGCACAGGTCACACACGCCGTTGCTGTCGGCATCGGTATGCTTGCCGCAAACCGGATCCTCCACCGTCGGGGGTGTGACGGGGGTGTCATTTCCCACCGTGGGAGTGGTGGTGACGGAATCGGTTCCGGTGTTGGGATTCTTATTTCCCTCCGTGGGAGTGGTGGTAACGGAATCGGTTCCGGTGTTGGGATTCTTATTCCCCT
>CAZAOL010000033.1:0-8931 GCA_964486785.1 uncultured Oscillospiraceae bacterium | reverse complement strand
CCGTGGGAGTGGTGGTAACGGAATCGGTTTCGGTGTCGGGATTCTCATTTCCCTCTGTGGAAGGGGTCGTAACGGAATCGGTTTCGGTGTCGGGATTCTCATTTCCCTCCGTGGGAGTGGTGGTAACGGAATCGGTTTCGGTGTCGGGATTCTCATTTCCCTCCGTGGAAGGGGGAGCCGCAGAATCCGTTCCGATGTTGGAATCTGTATGTTCTCCCGCCGAAGGCGTTGTAGAAGTGCCTGCGCCGTTGTTTATAGTGGAATCGGCATTTTCGCAGCCTGCAAAAATGCCGAGAACCATAATAAGCACCAGCATTAGGGATAAAAGCTTCTTAATAAACATAGTTTTTTCTCCATGCTGATAATGCCGGCTTGTTATGCCAGCCCGTTTGCCTCAATGTAGTCTGCCAGTAAATCCCGGGCGTACACGCCATCGTCATATTCCTCCACCACGGTCAGATGGTTGGGGGAGTAATAGGCAGACCAGCTATCGGTGATGATATAATAGGTGGCGTCCATGTCGATATCCTCATATTGCAGCGGCCCGTTCTCGCCGCAGCCAACGCTGTAGCTGTCGTTATTGAGGAATCTGGACCACAGATATTTGCCCTGAACGGCACACAGGCTCAGCCGGTTGTCGAAGGGGAGAATGGTCATCAGCGGCGCGTAGGTCACATCACCGGCCTGAAGGCTGCCCGGACTGCGGATATTTAAAGAGCCGCCGCCCAGCACGATATCGTATTCGTCGCCCCATTTTTCCACGCCGGCTTCATAGTACAGCTCCGCTACCAGATTCGCAAGGAAGGTGCTGTTGCGGTACTGGCTGTTGTAGCCCAGAGGACGTGTGGCATCGCCAATCTGATCTTCGTATTTCTCCACCAGCTCCTCCACAATGGGATCGTCCTCTAAAAGCTGGTATTTTCCGTGGGTGACCAACTGCGCTACCCGCACGGAGGAGGTATCGTTGGCGGTGTTCAGGGCGAGCTGCACATAGGAGATGCCGCCTTTGTTGTCACCCCGGTTTTGCAGATGGTACACGCCGTAGTCATCTACAAGGCGGTAGCCCTGATGGGTGTGTCCTTCAAAGACCAGATCCACATAGCCGTCAGACAGGGCAGTGTCGTAATAGCTGGATATTTTGCTGGAGCTTACGGAGGTGAGGGTATTTTCCGTGCTGCCGTAGCCGTCATGGAGGGAGTAGATGATCAGATCCGCCCCTTCGCTGCGAAGCCGCTCCGACTCCGCCTTTACCAGCGCGGTGAGCTGGCTGCCGGTTTTGAAATACACATTCTCGGTCTTGTCCGAGGAGATGGAGGAATAGCAATCTCCAATGGCTCCGATGATGCCCACCTGCAGCCCGCCTCTTTCCACCATCACGGAGGGAGTGCAGTAGTCCGCGAGGGTATCGGTGTCCCGGTCGTAGATGTTGATGGCAAGGAAGGGGAACTCCGCCAGCTCCAGATTCTCCCGGATGGGGTCCTCGCCCCAGTCGAACTCATGGTTGCCAATGGTCATGGACACGAAGTCCAGCTCGTTCATCCACTCGGTAACCACAAAGCCGTTGGTGCTGTTGGACTCGGCGCTGCCCTGCCACATATCCCCGGCGGACAGAATAATCACATTATCCTGCGTCTGCTGGGCGTTTCTTAAATAGGTGGTCAGCTCGTCCACCCCGGGATGATTGTCCCCGTCCAGCATTTTGCCGTGCAAATCGTTGATGGAGTAGATGTTGAAATAGACGTATACGGAGTCGTGGCAGGTATCGCACACGCCGTTACTGTCGGTGTCGGTGTGCTTTTCGCAGACCGTATCCTCTGCCGGAGGGGGTGTGGGTGTTGTGCAGCCGCACAGCACCATGGCAAGCACCAGCAGCAGGCATAAGAGCTTTTTCATAAGGATTCCTCTTTTCGTTTTGGGATGTGCGGTCTAAAATTCGGACGGTTGGAGAATTGTTTCTGCCGTTGCTCAAAGGGGGCGGAAGGGGAATGTGGGGAACGGTTTTTGTCTGGTGGGTTATGGCAGACTTCTTGCTGCGACTAACATTTCGCCGTTCCACTCCCGGCTTCGCTTCGCTCAGCCACCCTCTCCCCGGGAGAGGGCATGAGGCTGCGCCGCTAGGGGGTTATAGCTTCAAAAGCTGGGCGAGCTGCGCCACAGCGTCCTCGTAGGTGTCAAATTCCACCACATAGTCACAAATTTCCGCGTTTCTCAGCTCCGCTTCAATGGCTATCAGCCGGTCTACCTTGTCCTCTATGGAGGAATTCTTTCGCAGGATCGACCCCATGAGAGCCTTTTTCTCCCGCTTGATATAGACGGTGGTGACATTTTTGAAGTAGGTCTTCAGTGCCATGGCACCGCAGATATCCATGGTGGTCAGCACCCGCTTGCCACGGGCAAGGATATCGTCCACATCCGCCTTCCGGGAGCCGTAGCCGTGTCCGGCGTACATGGTGGACTGAAACATTTCGCCGCTGTCGCACATACTGCGGAAGGTATCCAGGGTCACATAGTTGTACCACGCGTTCTCCTCCACGGCGGTGGGGTCGTTGGTGGTGTAGCTGACCAGCTTTTCGTACCGGTTGGTTTGGGACAGGAGCTGGGTGGCGATCTTGGACTTGCCGCTGCCGGAGGGGCCTACCAGCACCACGATGTTGGAATCGTCCAAATCTCCGCTGTCCGCGTTTACGCTGTAGCTCTCGGCAATCACCTCTACCAGCTTCAAGAACTCGTCATAGGTGTTCACCGCCAGCATACCGGTGGACTGCTCGTTCCACGGGCGGCGCATCAGGATGGGGTATTTGGCGTTGGAGGACAGCACATTGTGCATGGCATCGTCGAAAAGGATGTCGGTGTGGATCTTGTCCTTGCCCGCGCCCATGTAAATATGGTCGGCGGGGATCTCCGGGAATTCTTCCCGGATCCGCTGGGCACGGATGCCCATGAATTCCGGAGGAACGGCGGTGGAGACATACACCTCCGTCATTTGGCAGAGCTTCCGGACAAACTCCTTCGCGCCGGGATAGACCGGCTGGGTGCGGTAGAATTCCGCCTGATCGAAGTATTCATAGATGGTATCCACCCGGGTGCCCAAACGGCCCCATGTGCTTTTTTCGTAAATGCTTATGGGCGGGTCAAATTTATATTTTTCATTAGCCAGCCGAATGGCGTAGGCCGTGCATTCCATAAGCAGATCGTCGATATCCAGCGCGGTGGACAGACGGTAGCGTCTTTTCATGTTGTACCTCCTGAAAAGTAGGATAAAAAACAGCTTCCATGGGCCAACAGAGAGGCATGGAAACTGTCGCCCCCATATTATATCACAATTTTCATGAAAATCAAGCATTTATTTCAATTTTTGAAGACATTTTGCACTATGTAAAAAAATACTACTTGCATTTTTTTGTGCAATGTGTTACCATGAGCCGGTAAAGCAAGTATCCGGCTATAAGCGCATAATATGGTTGCGCGTATCTACGAACCACCCCAAATGGTTGTCTACCGGTCTGTACAGTCCCGGAAGACTGCCATTTTCGTTTTTTGGAGGAATACCATGCAATATGATGTGATGATAATCGGCGCAGGCCCAGGCGGCATTTTTTCTGCTTACGAGCTGATCAAGTTAGATCCGGCATTGAAGATTGCCGTGTTTGAGGCGGGCCGCCCGCTGCATAAGCGGCACTGCCCCATTGACGGGGACAAGGTGGAAAGCTGTATCCGCTGCAAGGACTGCTCCATTATGCGGGGCTTCGGCGGCGCGGGCGCGTTCTCCGACGGTAAATACAATATTACCAACGATTTCGGTGGTACGCTGTATGAGTACATCGGCAGACAGCGGGCACTGGAGCTGATGCGCTATGTGGACGATATCAATATGGCCTTCGGCGGAGAGGGGACAAAGCTCTATTCCACCGCCGGAACGAAATTCAAGAAGATCTGTATGCAGAACGATCTGCACCTTTTGGATGCTTCCGTGCGCCATTTGGGGACGGACATCAATTATGTGGTGCTGGAGCGGCTGTATGACCATTTGAAGGATAAGGTGGCGTTTTTCTTCAACGCACCGGTGGAAGCCATCCGTCCCGTGGAGGGCGGCTTTGAAATCACCTGCAACGGGGAGATATATACCGGCGGCAAGTGCATCGCCTCCGTGGGCCGCAGCGGCAGCAAATGGATGGAGCAGGTGTGCAAGGAGCTGAATATCCCCACCCATTCCAACCGTGTGGATATCGGCGTGCGGGTGGAGCTGCCGGCGGAGGTGTTCTCCCACCTGACCGACGAGCTGTACGAAAGTAAGATCGTCTACCGCACTCCCAAATACGGCGATAAGGTGCGTACCTTCTGTATGAACCCCAAGGGCTCTGTGGTCAGTGAAAATACCAACGGCATCGTCACCGTCAACGGTCACAGCTACGAAGATCCTGCCCGTCAGACCCAAAACACCAACTTCGCCCTTTTGGTCGCCAAGCATTTTTCTGAACCCTTTAAGGATTCTACCGGCTATGCCGAGGCGATCGTGCAGCTTAGCAATATGCTGGGCGGGGGTGTGATGGTGCAGCGGTTCGGCGATTTGATTCGGGGACAGCGCAGCACTCCCAAGCGGATCGCGGAGTCCTTTGTCGTCCCCACCATGGACGCCACCCCCGGCGATTTGAGTCTGGTGCTGCCCAAGCGGCTGCTGGACGGCATCATCGAGATGATCTACGCTCTGGACAAAATCGCTCCCGGTACTGCCAACGATGACACCTTGCTCTACGGCGTGGAAGTAAAGTTCTACAATATGGAAGTGGAAGTGGACGAGAACCTGCAAAGCTGCTACCCCGGACTGTATATCATCGGTGACGGCAGCGGCATCACCCACTCCCTTGCCCATGCCTCTGCCAGCGGCATCCATGTGGCCAGGAGCATCGCGAAGTGAATTTGCTATAATCAGCCACGGCAGGACGCAGTGGCTGATTATGGTATGATTTCCCGGTTTAGGCAGGGAAAAATACTTGATAAAAGCCCGCCTCCATAGTATTATGGAAGTGAGAGAAATGTCCTGTTGGCAGGCGATGCTGCAGGGGATTCTATAACGCACTGAAAACACGATGACATATTTTTTACTGCGACTTTATCCAACACAAAGGAGAGCGAAATATGGACAGAAGCTTTCGACTGACCACCGCGCTGGATATTGACGATCTGCTGCTGGAGTGCGTCCCCTACGCCATCCGGCTGGCTAACGAAAAATATAAATTCGACCCGCCGCTGACCATCTATGAGGTGGACCGGTGGGGCAAGCTGGGCACCCGGGCGGACGTGATTTTTGAGTTTATGGACGATCCGGAATTCTTCCGCAACCAGCCGCCCATTGAGGGCGCGAGAGAATTTGTGAAAAAGCTGACCCAAATGACGGAGGTGTTTGTATCCACCGCCGTTTGGCCCCAGTATATGACATTGCGCTTTCAGCGGATCTTGGAGGAATTTCCGGAGATCCCCGCCGACCATATCCTCATGGGCTCCCGAAAGGATAAAATTGACGTAGATATCCTGTTTGACGACGGGATGCACAATGTGTTCCGCTCCAACGCGGCCTACCCCATCCTGATGCGAAAGCCGTGGAATCAGGAGGCCACCGGTGTTCTGGCGGTGAATACTTACGATGAATTCCTGAAGGTGGTGGAGGTCATCGCCGACAGCTACAGCGTCAAGCGGGAGCTTTCTTTGGATAAGCCAAGCGTGGTGGTGCTGGTGGGCCCCTCCGGAAGCGGAAAAAATGAGGTGGTTCGCGGTCTGCTGGAAAAGACCGACTGCTTTGAGAAGCTGGTCAGCTACACCACCGACCAAACGGCAAAGGACCGGCAGGACGGCTGGTACAACTATGTGTCCGAGGAACAGTTCCACCGGATGTGCGAGTCCGGCGAGCTGTTTGAGTCCACCACCTATGCCGGCTGCTCCTACGGCTCCCGGAAGGAGGACGCGGAGCGGATCCTTGCCTCCGGCAAGCACGTGCTGACGGTGATGGATATTTGCGGCGCGATGATCATGAAGACCCATTTTTCCAATGTGATCACCGTATATATAAAACGGGAGAAGAAGGATCTGCTTACCGCCATTTTGGAGGACGCCGCGCCCACCCCGGAGAAGGTGAACCGGATCCTTGCCATCGGCTCAGAGACCCGAAACGCGCAGATTTGCGACTATATCGTCCGCGCCGGAAGCGGTGAAGCGGCGGTGGAGCAGATCCTGAAAAAGCTCTCTGTGCCGGAAAATTCGGTATAATGTACCCTGAAACGGGTGTTATCTTGTACAAAACATAGAATTATGCAAAATTTGCAAAAAAACACTACAAAAAAATGGATTTATATGCTATAATGTCCATTACCCAATTAGATCTTGCGGGAAAAACAAGGAGACGAAACCTATGACCACCGAATTGCAAAAAGCCAGCCTGCTGAAGCGCACCGCCGCCGGCATCTTCGATTTTATTCTGCTATGCATTTTGGCGGTGGGACTCATGTGGCTGCTGTCACTGGTCTTTGGCGTGGACGGATATCAGACCACGCTGGATGAGGGCTATGCCCGGTACGAAGCGCAGTACGGTGTAATCTTCGATATCTCGCAGGAGGAATATGAAGCACTGTCCCAGCAGGAGCAGGAGAATTACGACGCGGCCTACAAGGCACTGACCGAGGACGAAGAAGTGGTGCGAAGCTATAATATGGTGCTGCAGCTTACTCTGCTGGTCACCACCTTCGCCATTTTACTGGCGATACTGGCTTTGGAATTCGTTGTCCCGCTGCTTCTGAAGAACGGTCAGACCATCGGCAAAAAGATTTTTGCCATCGCGCTGGTTCGTACAGACGGCGTAAAGCTCAATTCTCTGCAGCTTTTCGTCCGCACGGTGCTGGGCAAGTTCACCATCGAAACCATGATTCCTGTGTATATGGTATTGATGATCTTCTTCAACGCCATCGGCGTCACCGCCGTCGTCATTTTAGGCGGCCTGCTGTTGGCACAAACCATCTGCGTGGCGGTCACCCGCACCAATTCCCTGATCCATGACCTGCTGGCAGGTACCGCGGCGGTGGATATGTCCACGCAAATGATTTTCCGCAGCACGGAGGACCTGATTCGGTACCAGCAGCGCATCCATGCGGAAAAGGCGGCTCGCTCCGCCTACTGATTTTGTGATCCCCAAAATTATATTATATATTGGAAGGGAAATGTTATGAAAGTAGTGTTGCAAAATCTCACAAAGATCTTTCCCAGCCGGGACAAGAAGGCCGGGAAAGAGGTCGTGGCAGTCAACGACTTCACCTTTGAGATCCCCGACGGTAAGCTGGTAGGCCTGCTTGGCCCCTCCGGCTGCGGCAAGAGCACCACGCTGTATATGATCAGCGGTCTGCAAAAGCCCACCAGCGGTCGGATTTTCTTCGGTGATAACGATGTCACTGAGCTGTCCACGGAAAACCGGGGCATCGGTCTGGTGTTCCAGAACTACGCGCTGTACCCCCACATGACCGTCCGGCAGAACATCATGTTCCCCCTGCAAAACCTGAAGGGCGCGGATAAGATGTCCAAGGAGGATATGCTGGAGCGTGCGCTGACGGCTGCCAAGCTGGTGCAGATCGACGAGCTGATGGACCGTAAGCCCAGCGAGCTGTCCGGCGGACAGCAGCAGCGTGTGGCCATCGCCCGTGCGCTGGTGAAGATGCCCAGAGTTCTGCTGCTGGACGAGCCGCTGTCCAATTTGGATGCCCGTCTGCGTCTGCAGACCCGTGAGGAGATCCGCCGTATCCAGAAGGAAACCGGCATCACCACCGTCTTCGTTACCCACGATCAGGAGGAGGCCATGTCCATCTCCGATATGATCGTAGTTATGAAGCTGGGTGTGGTGCAGCAGATCGGTAAGCCTCAGGAGGTTTACGACAATCCCCGCAACCTGTTCGTAGCCAAGTTCCTTGGCACGCCTCCGATCAACGTATTCGCAGGCACCGTCAAGGGCGGCAAGCTGTATCTGGGCGAGGACGCCGTTATGAATGTTCCCGGCGTTTCCGACCGTGAAGTGTACGTAGGCATCCGTCCTGAGGGCTTCGAGCTGAATCCCGAGGGTAAGCTGGCTTGCCAGATCAGCAATGTGGAGGTCATGGGCCGCGATGTCAGCGTGGTCTCTACCCACAGTGCTTCCGTTAACCCCGTCGTTCGTTCCATCATCAACGCGGACAACAAGGTGGATGTGGCCAGCGGTGTCGTCCGTTACGACCTGAAGGCTCATAAGTGCTTCCTGTTTGACAAGGACACCGAGGAGCGGATTGATTTCGAGGTGAAGTAATATGGTAGATAGCAAACAACAGTGGAAGGCATGGCTATATTTGGCCCCGGCCATCGTTTTGCTGCTCGTATTTACTGTGTGGCCAATTATAAATACTGTGGTAATGGCGTTCCAGAACGGTTACAGCATGATGGGCGCGATTGGCGGTCAAACCTATGAGTTTGGCATTAAGAATTTCCAGAAGGTCGTGGAGTACAAAGGCTTCATAGACTGTCTGAGAAATACGGTTCTGCTGACCATACTTACGGTTCCCATTTCGACTATGCTGGCACTGCTGATCGCGGTGGCTCTGCATTCCATCAAGCCTCTGCAGAAGCTGCTGCAGACCATCTTCTTCCTGCCTTATGTGACCAACTCCATCGCCATCGGCATGGTGTTCAACGCGATGTTCAACATCGTTGGTCTGAAGCAGGGTGGCGGAATGGCCGATTCATGGGGCATCATCAACAATGTGATCGAGTTCTTCGGCGGCACCCCCGTCAACTGGGTCAACGCGGGATCTTCCTATGCCGCGAATATCGCGGTCATGGTGATTTACATCGTGTGGAATGCTCTGCCATTTAAGATCCTGGTGCTGCTGGGCGGCCTGCAGGGCATCAACAAGCAGTACTACGAGG